>CAUJKG010000282.1 GCA_963205465.1 Pseudomonadota bacterium
GCCCTATGAGAGCGGCATCCATCACGTTTGCGGCATGATGCTCGGCAACTTGTATACGGATGCGCCCGTGGTCGGCGTGCCGATCACGACTGAGTCGCAGACGTGGCCAGCCTGGACGAACGTGGCCCAACCCGACGTGCTCGAGCAGGCCGGTCGCTTCTGCATCGAGGTGGCGACCCGCTTCGGCAACGGCCAGACGCAGATTTTCTATCAGGACGACTATGCCGGCATGAAGAAATATTTCGGTGACCCGCGCAAGAAGCAGTAGCCGTTCGGAAATTGAGAAGTAGTGCCATGGAAGTATCTTTTTCGTTGACGCCGACGACGCCGCTTACGGAGCATGCGAAAATCGTCGCGCAGGCGGAGGCGTGCGGATTCGATCTAGCGTGGTGTCCGGACCAGGGCTTCATGCGGGATCCGTTTGCGTCGATCGCCTATACCGCCGCCCTTACCAAAATTCCGCTCGGGCTTGCCGTGGTCAATCCGTTCTCGCGGCATCCGCTTCAAATTGCCCGTGCGATCGGAACGCTTGCGGATTTGCGTAAGGAAGGGGTCATCCTCGGTGTCGGTGCAGGCGAGTTGTTGCGAATGCGCCGAAAGATGGGTGCACCGGAAGCGCCGCTGATCGATACCTTGCGCGCATCGATTCTCGCCATGCGCGCCTTGCTCGCAGGCGAAGAAGTCAGCATCGATCATCCGGTGTTCAAGCTGGACAAAGTTCGTCTTGAGTTCAAGCCGACTGCGCAGGTGCCGCTTTATATCGCTTCGACGAGCTTTGACGCGTTCGCGCTCGCGGGCGAAATTGCGGACGGCGTCATCATCGGCGATATCGCCGATCCTGAAGTTATCCGGAATATCGTGCGGACCGTGCAAGAAAGCGCGGTTAAGGCCGGACGCGATCCGAAGGCGATCAAGATCGTGGCCTGGGTTTCGACCTTGCTGACCGACAGTCAGGAAGAGACATACGAACTCCTTCGTTTGCCGGTGGTGGGGCGTGCGGTATCCAACGCTGCGCGCAAGACCCGAGAAGCTTTGCAGGTTCCGGAAGAGGTCATCGGCGAAATTAAGCGCTCGCTTCAGAATGGTGACAAGCAAATCTCGAAAAGCGTGGTTTCGGACCGTCTCGTCGATGCGATGACCTTGGTGGGAACCGCCGAATCCGTGACCCGCCGCAGTCTTGCGCTACGCGACGCGGGGGTCGACGTGCTGGGATGCCGGATGCCGGTTGCGTTGGCGAACCGATATCCCTTCGAACAGAACCTTCGCAAAATTTCGGAAACGATCATTCCGGCACTGAAATCGGGCAGCTCCAGATGAACCGCAGCACTCCCAAGCAGGTAGTTGCGAACGAGGAAACTCCGCTATTGCTGATTTCGCCGGCATCGCTCGAGCAGCAGCCGGCCGAAATCCGGCGCGTTGCCAAGACGGCGGGGTTCGATGCTCGCCCCGGCAGCCTTCTTCCGGTTAGCGACATTGACGGCGAAACAGGTTTTCTTGTCGGCGCGCCCGCAGCCGACGATCGCTGGGGATGGGCCGGCATCGCGGAGAAATTGCCAAAGGCGCGTTATCGTCTAGTCGACACGCTCGATCCATATGCGGCGACCGAAGCGGTCATCGGCTGGGAGCTTGGCGGTTACCGTTTTTCCCGGCGGCGCGAAGCTGCGGAAACGGGGTCCACGCTCCGCATGCCGGAGAACGCCGACGCGGAGCGCGCGAACTATACCCTCGACGCGATGAGGCTTGGCAGGGATCTTGTGAATACGCCGGCCAATCTTTTGGGGCCAAGCGAGCTTGCGCAGGCCGTGATTGCCTTGGTGGAGAAACACGGGGCGAAAACGAATATCGTCCTTGGCGACGATCTGTTGACACAGAATTACCCGGCCATTCACGCGGTCGGGGCATCGAGCGAACGCGCTCCCCGTCTTATCGAGATGCGCTGGGGCGAGCGCGCAAACCCGAAGGTTACGCTGGTCGGCAAGGGTGTGTGCTTCGATACCGGCGGTCTGAACGTCAAGTCGATGGCCGATATGCGTCACATGAAGCGCGATATGGGCGGTGCGGCGATCATGATTGCTTTGGCCGCGATGATCATGGCTGCGAAGCTGCCGGTTTGTCTTCGGCTTCTCGTCCCCGCCGTGGATAACGTGATATCGCATAATGCATTCAGGCCGGGTGATGTATTGACGACACGGAACGGACTAACGGCCGAAATCGCGAATACCGATTGCGAAGGCCGATTGGTTTTGGCCGATGCGCTGGCTGCCGCATCCGAAGAGAAGCCGGACATCGTGATCGATGCCGCGACCTTGACCGGGTCGGCGCGGACGGCATTCGGCGCCGAAATAGGCGCGATGTTTACAAGCGACGAAGCGGAAGGTCTGGCGCTTCAGAAGCTTTCCAGACAGGTCGAAGATCCGCTTTGGATGATGCCGCTTTGGGCTCCGTATCGCAGCAGGATCGCCGCCCCGGTCGGTAATCTTCTGAACATGGCTGACGGCGCTTATGCCGGCGCGATCACGGCAGCACTCTTTCTGCAGGAGTTCGTGAGCCCGGAAACGCTTTGGGTGCATCTCGACGTGAGCGCATGGAACGACCGGGCGCGCCCCGGCCGGCCGGTCGGCGGCGAGGTTACAGGGATGCAGGCGCTGTTTGCTTTTCTTTCGTCGAAATACCCGCGGCCCAACTGAAAGGAAGTCGCGATCCATGCTGTTTCGGCTCGACGATCTGAGTCCAGCGGAATGCCATCGTCTGATGACCGCCTCGGTGTCGCCGCGGCCGATCGCGCTGGTGACGACGTTGTTTGCCGACGGCCGGGTGAATGCCGCGCCGTTCAGCTGCTTCAACTACATGGGCGACGATCCGCCGCTCGCTTATCTCGGCGTCGAGCGCTACGGGCGGGAGTCGCACCGGATCGGCGAACGGAAGGATACATCCGACAATATCGGTCGCACCGGAGAGTTCGTCATCAATATGACGACCGAGGCGCTGCTGGAGAAAACGGTAGCCTGTGGTACGGACTATCCGCGCTCGATCTCGGAAACCAGCGCCTTGCGGATCGAGTTGCAGCCTTCCGTAACGGTTGCCGTGCCGCGGGTTCAGGCTGCGCCGGTGGCGCTGGAATGCACGCTGTTTAGAAAGTTTGAATTCTCGGAACAGCGTGAGATTATCGTCGGTCAAGTACGTGCGATCCATGTCGATGACGCATTGATTGATTCCACGAGCGGCCGCTTTCAGGTGGATCGCTATATGCCGATGGCCCGGCTCGGCGGACCGTATTATTGCCGGACCGGCGACCGGATTTTTATGCCGTTGCGGCCTTTTGAATCGCTGGCAGAATGTTAGAGCGCCGATTGTCGTATAAAGCCTGGACAGTAGCATTTACGCCCGCGCATGGGAGCGGGAGCATGGCATGACAGAACACCTGAAATTGCTCGATAATGAAAGTCTCAGCAGCACCGTCTATACGGCGATGTGTACGGCTATTCGCGAGGGAAAGTTCAAGCCGGGAGAGCGCATCAAGATCAGGGATATTTCAAAAAAGTTCGGCACTAGCGTCACGCCGGTCCGCGACGCCATTCTCAGGCTTGCGCATGACGAGGCCGTTGAATTCCGTTCGGCGCGCGACATCAGAATTCCCAATCTCACTAAGGCACGTTATCTCGAAATCAGGACCATCCGGCTGCGCCTTGAAGGGCTGGTCGCCGAAACCGCCGCTCGTTTTGCGGAATCTACCGATGTGAAGGTACTTGAACAGATCATTAGCGACAACGAAATTGCGATCAGGAATGGCGATAACGCATTGGGAAGCGAGTTGAATCAGCGATTTCATTTTCATCTGGTTGAAATTGCGCGGATGCCTTTTCTTCGCGGCGTGCTTCAGAGGATCTGGCTGCAGATGGGGCCGATTATCTCGGAAACCTATCTCGAAGGCGGCCGCTTGATGATCGAACATCATTATCCGATCGTGAAGGCGCTGCGCGATAAGGATCCCGAAGCCGCTGCCGCTGGCATCATGAACGATATTCTTCTTGGCGGCCGTGTTATCGCCGATCGGCTTTCCGTGGAAGCGGCATAGCAGGATTAATCTTAGATTGAAGCAGACGAATACCTCTCTACTTTCTCAAAACGCTGCACAGGCCAAACAGGCGCTACTGCAACGGCGTGCGCGGCTATTGGGACCGGCCTACCGGCATTTCTATACCGATCCGGTTCACGTGGTTCGCGGCAACGGCGTTTTTCTCTACGATAAGGAAGGCAGGGAGTATCTTGACGCATATAACAATGTCGTTCCGCTGGGGCACGGCAACCGTGACGTCGCCGAAGCGATCTCGCGTCAGATGGCAACGCTGTGTACGCATACGCGATATTTGCAGGACGGCATTCTCGACTACGCCGAAGATCTTGTTGGCACGTTCGGCGGAGAGATCGCACGTGACGGCCACATCATGCTTACCTGCACGGGATCGGAGGCGAACGATCTGGCGTTGCGGCTTGCGCGTGCTGCGACTGGCGCCGACAGCGTCATCATCACACAGCATGCATATCACGGAAACTCCTTAAGTACGGCGGCGTTGTCGCCTTCGCTCGGAAAGTCTTTCTTGCGTTCCGATTGGGTTCGGCTTGTTCCCGCCCCTGATTCTTATCGAGCGGCGTCGCCTGAGGAAACCGTCCGTAATTTTACGAATCATATCGAGAGCCAGATCAAGGATATCGAACGATCGGGACGG
This sequence comes from Pseudomonadota bacterium, assembly GCA_963205465.1. Taxonomy (GTDB): domain Bacteria; phylum Pseudomonadota; class Alphaproteobacteria; order Rhizobiales; family Xanthobacteraceae. The sequence goes on from CAUJKG010000282.1 coordinate 4,728, forward strand.
AAGCTTGCGGCACTGTTGATTGATTCTTTTTTTACGTCCGATGGCGTTTTTTCCGATCCGGTAACTCTTCTCGCTGAAGCGACTCGGACGGTGCGAGGTGCAGGCGGCCTTGTCGTCATGGATGAAGTACAGACCGGATTTGCCCGAACCGGAAATGCGTTGTGGGGCTATCAACGCTACGGGATCGAACCGGACATCGTTACTCTGGGAAAGCCGATGGGAAACGGATACCCAGTTGCGGGTTTGGCCACTACTGCAAAGGTTGCTCGTGAGTTTGGAGAGAATACTCGGTATTTTAATACATTCGGCGGCAATACGGTTTCGGTCGCGGCGGCGCAAGCAACACTTCGCGGCATTCGTGAGCAGCATTTGCAGGACAACGCGCGCACAGTCGGGCACGTATTCAAGGCAGCTTTGAAAGCCTTACAGGCAAAATACGAGTGTATCGGCGATGTGCGGGGCGAAGGCCTGTATCTGGCGGTTGAGCTGATTACCGGTTCAGCGCAAAAGTCTCCCGCGCCCGCACTCGCAAGCACGATTGTGAACGGTCTTCGCGAGCGCGGAGTTTTGATCTCTGTCACAGGAATGCACGCGAATAGCCTCAAAATCCGGCCACCCCTGATCTTTTCCTATAACCATGTCGACCGCTTTATGTCAGCACTAACTGAAACACTGGACGCTGTATTGCGTTCAACACGCTGTATCTAAGGTAAAGGCATCACGAGATGGAAATCGCTCCGGAGACGCTGAACGTTGAGTCGACCTATAAGCTGCTGACGGGCTGTGTGGTGCCGCGGCCTATCGCCTGGGTAACAACCTTGTCCGACGACGGCCGCATCAATGCTGCGCCGTTCAGCGCTTTCACGTTCGTCTCGACGAAGCCGCCGATGGTTGGCATCAGCATTGGCAAGAAGGTCGGCGTCATGAAGGATACGCCGCGAAATATGCTCGCGCGAAAAGAATTCACCGTAAATATTGGAGATTTGGGGTTGCTCGATCAACTCCATTTAAGCGCTCAGGAATATCCGGTCGACGTAAGCGAGGTGGAAGAGCTAGATATAGAGGTGCTGCCGGCCCAGCGGATCAAGACGCCGAGAATCGCGAAAGCGCCTGTTGCTCTCGAGTGTATACTAAATCAGGTGGTCTCCTTCGGCGAAAGAACCAGCTTTTACGTGGGTGAGATTGTCAACTTCCACATTCGCGACGGTTTGCTCAAGAACGGAAAGATTGAAACGATGGAGTTGAATCCGGTCTGCCGTCTAGGCGGTCCGAACTACGCGACGCTTGGAGAAATTATCACCAAGAAAGCCATCTTCGTGTCTTCCAAGGATGAAGGGTAGGACCAACGCGACGCGCGACCGATGACAGAATCGTTCATTTCACTCTCGTCGCGAAAAGTCATGAGCAATCCGCATGCAAACTATCCTGAGAGCATAGAAGCTGCTCGGGAAGAGGTGCGAGAGCATGTTTCTATAACGGATACTGGCAAGGACTAACCAAATGGATCAAGGAAACCCCGCCGTAACTGCTTATGTCGAGCAATTTCGCAGCGATACGGCGTGGCTTGATGCGTTCGAAAGACGAATGGCGAGAGTCGAATCCGGGTCGCTAGATCCAAAAGCCCGTGAATTAGTGTTCGTCGTCGGGCATCTGATCAATAATTT
>CAUJKG010000283.1 GCA_963205465.1 Pseudomonadota bacterium
GACGCCTCTGAAAACCTCGCGGCCATGACCGGCCTCGCCGCGCGCGATGGGGCCGGCTTGGAAATCCACACAGCATATAGTTCACGCAACACAAGAGGAGAGAATTGATGAGCAAGTCGCAGACGCGGAGCGAGAAGTTCGAACGCGGGCTGAAGACGCGCCGCAGCGTTCTCGGCGACGCCTATGTCGATCGTTCACTGAAGTCCGCAGACGAATTCAACTGGCCGATGCAGCAACTGGCTACCGAATATTGCTGGGATGAAGTGTGGAACAGGCCCGGACTGGATCGCAGAAGCCGCAGCCTGCTCAACCTCGGGATGATCGCCGCCCTGAACCGGCCGCACGAGTTGAAGATCCATGTTCGCGGTGCGCTCAACAATGGTCTCACGAAAGAAGAGATCCGCGAGGTGTTTTTGCAGGTTGCGATTTATTGCGGCGTGCCGGCGGGGATCGACAGTTTCCGCGTTGCCAAGGAAGCGTTTGCGGAGATCGACAAAGAGGGCTGAGCTCTCCGTTTTGAATGCCGGCATGATTGCCCGGCCTTGCGCGTAATTCCCGTGCGGGGCGGGGGGATGGCGGCATCGCCGGCTTTGCCGGAAGGCTCATGCATTAAGGACCATGCATTCATGCATGGGTCGCCCGAGCGTTTCCGATATTCGCCCCGCACCGGGCCTTCCGTCACGGGCAGGCGGAAAATTGACCGCAACGGCCCCGTAAAAAGCGTTCGATGGCAGGCCAGGACAAGGGGGCTTCCAAGGAGCTTTTTAGAATAATTCCGATCTTATTTAAGAAGATCGACTCGTTTGACCTAAAGCATTACCGGTAGGTCGAAATAGAAGAATGCGGTAATGAAAACTCATCTGATCAGCGACAGGCTATTCTCCGTGGTCCGGGCGAGTGCGGCGGTCGCCACGCTCCAGGCGTTCCTCTGGAGCGGCGTTGCATACGCACAGCAAAATGCTGTTCCTCGTGCGGATCCCGCCACGCTTCCCCACGACCTTTCCCCGTGGGGAATGTTCCTGCAGGCGGACCTGGTCGTGAAGGCCGTGATCGTGGGGCTCTTCTTCGCTTCTCTCATTACCTGGACGATCTGGCTTGCAAAGGGCTTGCATCTCCTCGCTGCGAAACGCCGGGAAGTTGCGGCCATCCATATTGTTCGTGACGCCGCTTCGCTTACCGATGCGGTATCTCGCATCAGAAGCGGGAATAGTGTCGTCCGTCGCTTTGTCGAGACCGCGCATGTGGAAGCGCAACGCTCCGCCGGGCTGCTTCCCGAAGGCATCAAAGAGCGTACCTCGGTTGCGCTCGCGCGGATCGAAGTGCGCGCCGGCAGATCGATGACGCGCGGCACCGGCTTGCTCGCCACGATCGGCGCGACCGCGCCGTTTGTCGGTCTTTTCGGCACGGTCTGGGGCATCATGAATTCGTTCGTGGGTATCGCGCAGACCAAGACGACAAATCTTGCTGTCGTGGCACCCGGCATTGCGGAGGCGTTGCTGGCGACTGCCATCGGGCTGTTCGCGGCCATTCCCGCCGTCATCATCTACAACGTATTTGCGAGAAGCATCGCGAGCTACCGCGCAATTCTTGCGGATGGCTCGGCCGAAGTACTCCAGCATCTTTCGCGCGATCTCGATACCGCCGCAGCAGTCGAAAGGAACTGAAACGCGCCATGGCCATTATGCAGAATAACGCTGGCAGCGATTCTGTCGATGAGCTTAGCGAAATCAACGTCACGCCATTCATCGACGTCATGCTCGTGCTGCTCATCATCTTCATGGTGGCCGCACCGCTTTCTACTGTTGACGTGCCCGTCGATCTGCCGGTTTCCAATGCGCAGCCGCAGAAGCGGCCCGATAAACTGATCTTCCTGACAGTGAAAGGTGATCTCTCGCTCGCGATCGAGAACGAGACAATTCCCGCGACCAGCCTGGCGGCGGAACTCGACAAGCGCAGCGAGAACAATCGCGACGAGCGCATTTTTCTGCGCGCTGATGAGAAGGTCTCTTATGGCGAGATCATGAAAGTAATGAACATGCTTCGCGAAGCAGGTTACTTGAAAATCGCGCTGGTCGGGCTCGAACAAGTCAAATGACTGCGCCCGTGCCAAAGCCGCGTTCTGCGGTTGGCGACGAAGCCCTGAGCCTCAAGCTGTGGGCTTTTGCGGGCATTTTTGTCTGCGCGGCTCACGCGGCAGGAATTTCGGCTGGCCTCTTTTGGGAGCGTCCACGCCCCACCACGGGCGATGCGCCGCCTGCGATTATGGTGGAACTGGCGCCGCTCGCGGTCGCGCCGGAACCGACCGAACTCGATATCGCGCCCGGGCCCTTGATGATGGAGGCGAAGCCGCAGGCTGAACCGGAGCCGAAGCCGAAGCTTGAAGAAAAGCTGGAAATTCCCGAACTGCCGAAGAAGGAGGAGGCGGAAGTAACGCTGCCTGCTCCCGCGCCGGAAAAGAAGGAAGAGGAAAAGCCGAAGCCGAAACCGGAAGTGCAGGAGCCGCCCAAGAAGAAGGAAGTGCAGAAGCTACAAGCGCCGCAGACCACCGCGCCGCCCAAAGCCAAGCTGCGGCCGGCGCCCCGCATGGCAGCCCCTTCCGCGGGTGCCACCGAGAACAGTGCCTTTGCGAACGCAAACTGGCGCGGAGCGATCGTGGCCCATCTCAATCGCTTCAAGCGATTTCCCGCAGGAGCGTCCAACGGCACGGCGGTGGTTGCTTTTTCGATCGATGCAAGCGGACGGGTGACTTCCGCGCGCCTTGCCCGCAGCTCGGGCAATCCCACGCTCGATTCCGATGCGGTGGCGATGGTCTGGCGCGCCAATCCGGTTCCGGCCCCGCCGCCAAGCGTGAGCAAAGGACGCGGAATGGCTCTCTCGGTTCCCGTGCACTACGTCCGGCGCTGAGGCCTGTTCCGGGCAACACGCCTCCTGCGAGACGGCGGACGAGTGGCTCTCCTAAAATCTTGATTGCGAAAAAAGCAATCAGCGTCGGCGAGCGCGGCCGCTCGGTTGTTCGGCCGGGTGATCGATCTTCTCGAAAGCTTTCTTGGCGGAATTGCGCGCGTTCACGACGTGACGCCGCGCAGCCTTGCGGGCTTTTTCGGGATCGCGATCCTTGATGGCAACGAAGATCGCGCTCATTTCATTATAGCTGCTTTTCACGCGGTTCGGCAGCGACATGGAGCGCGCGCGAAGGAAGTTTACGCGGGCGAGAAGGCTGCCTTCGAACTCTTCGATGATCTTGTTTCCGCAATTCCGAAGGATGATCGCGTAAAATTCGGTTGCGGTATTGATCTGCTCGGCGGGGTCGTTGCGCCGGCAGGCGCGGCGGAAATTTTCCAGATGGCTCGACAACTCCTCGATATCGTCGTCGGTGATTGCCGCTGCGCAGCGCGCCGCCGCTTCTCCTTCCAATAGTTCCCGCACCTCGTAGATTTCTTCCGCGTCCCGCCAGGACAGCACGGGAATTTGCGGTCCCCGATTCGGCACGATCTCGATCAGGCGTTCGGCTTGCAGGCTGCGCAGCGCTTCGCGAAGCGACGGCCGACTGACCCCGAGCGATCCGCAAAGCTGCGATTCCACGAGCCGGTTTCCGGGCTGGAACACCCCCGACAGGATGGCATTACGCAGCTTCTCCACGACTTCCTGTTGCACGGTTCGTGGCGCCACGCGCAAATCGAGTTTTATGTTCATGCCAAACTTTGAAAAGTGAAGCTGCGAAAGGAAAGGCCAGCGGCTACTACGGGAGTTCTCCCGGAGCCCGCTTCGCGGAGATGTTCCATACAATTCATCGCAAACTCAATTGCGGCTGCATGCAAAACAGCCATTTTGCACAGAACACGGACAGCGAAGGTTTTGCCGCCGCCGCCAGCTGGCGCGCAGACCGTCATTCAGGTGGATTTCGTTCTTCCGGGAGCAATTCTATAATTGACAGATTGTCTGTCAATCAGCTTGACTGTGTTTACTGAGAGACCGACCGGCGAGCGGCCTACCGGGCCATTCTCCACACGGAACTGGGTGAGGGTGAAGTTGACAAGTCAAATACGGATGCACCGCATCGACACGGGCCGTATCACGCTGAATGTCCGTGAAGTCGGCTCCGGGCCGCTTGCGATTTTTCTGCATGGCATCACGTCGAATTCCGGCGTGTGGGAGCCGATCGTTCTCGCGCTTGCCGATAATTTTCGCTGCGTTGCGGTAGATCAGCGTGGTCATGGTCTGAGCGACAAGCCTGCGGACGGATATTCCGCCGACGAACTCGCAAAAGACGTGCTCTCGCTGATCAAGACCTTGAACGCGGGGCCTGCGGTGATCGTTGGACACTCGCTCGGCGCACGCAATGCGGTGGTCGCCGCCAATATCGATCCCAGCCTTGTCGCTTCGGTCGTCGCGGTGGATTTCACGCCGTTCATCGAAACGGAGGTGCTGGATACCCTGGAAGCTCGGGTCAACGGCGGCGATCGTCTGTTCAAGACCCGGGGAGACATCGAGGCTTATCTGCAGGATCGCTATCCGAAGATGCCGCTGGATGCGATCCGTCGGCGCGCGATGACGGCATTCCGCGAAGTTGAGGGCGGCTTCCGTCCGCTTGCCGATCCGAAAGCGATGTCGGCGACGGCAAACGGGCTGCGCGAGAATCTTGAGGCTGCGTTCAGGAACGTTTCGCGGCCCACGCTCATCGTGCGGGGTGCGGAAAGTAAGCTTGTCTCCGCGGCGGCGCTCGAGAAGACGCGCAAGCTTCGGCCCGATCTTCCGGTTCTGGTGGTCGAGAATACGGACCATTACGTAACGGAGGAAGCGCCGGAAGTTTCGATCAAAGCCATTCGCGAGTTCGCGAGGGTCTGACATGGCACGCTTCCACAGGTTCTCACACGAAGTCTGCTGCAGTCGTGCAGCCAGGCCGGTTACAAAGGTGATCTAGGTGCTATGGAGGGCGCTCGTGTCACCTTTCGTTCGGACACGGTGGATGCGCCCGCTCCCAATATCCTCACGTGGCTATTTCGGCGGGTAGGCAGTTTGAACGAGCTTCTCAAAATATCTCCGCGCCTTGGTGTGCTGGTAAAAGGTGCGGCCGGTGTCGCCGGTGCAATTCTGATATGGGAGCTTATTCGCGCGCTCCGTATTGTTGATCCGCGCGATTTGCCCGCCTTTCTTGCGATCTTTCGCACCGCCTTGCAGGGCTTGTGGGGAGGGGAGCTTGCGGTCGCGATCGTGGCGACGATCGGCTCTTGGGCTCCCGGCCTTTTCATCGCTGCGGTTCTGGGCGTCGCGGCCGGCATTGCGCTGGCGCTGATGCCGAGACTGGAAGTCGCGACCAGACCACTGCTCGAGTTTCTCCGTCCGATTCCATCCGTCGCGCTGATTCCGGTCGCGCTGCTCGTGCTCGGCATCGGATTGCAGATGCAGCTTTTCATGATTGCTTTCGCAAGTATCTGGCCGGTGCTGTTCAGCACCAAGGCAGGCGTCGAAAGCGTCGATCCCCGCTTTCTGGAGACCGGCCGCGTGCTCGGTCTTGGCAAAGCCGCGCGCATGGCAAGGATCGTCCTGCCGAGCACATTGCCCTTCGTCGCAACCGGTCTGCGCACGGCGTCGGCGATCGCGCTCGTGCTTGCGATCACGGTGGAGATGCTCACCGGCCGTCCCGGCATCGGCTTCTATATCGAGAACGTCCGTCTGAATGGCCTGATCACCGAGATGTGGGCTGCGATTCTGGTGACGGGCGTGCTCGGCTATCTCGTGAATGCGCTGTTCATGGCGCTCGAGCGGATTGCGTTGCCCTGGAGTCCGGAAAACCGTGAACGCTAACCGCAGACATATTGCGTCGCTGGCGTGGCAGGCCGGCACGATCGTGCTGCTGCTTACGGTGTGGCAATGGGCGGCGCTGACTTATCCTGCGCCCTATCTGCCCGCGCTGGAAAATATCGCGACCGGCTTCTTGCGGCTCTGGCATGGCGATCTGTTGTTCAGCGCGATCGTTCCCAGCATGACGCGGCTTGCCATCGGCTTCGTCATCGCGGTTGTGGTGGGTTCTGTAGCGGGTCTGACACTGGGTTATCTGCGCAATCTGGATCCGTGGGTCCGGCCGGTGTTCGAGTATCTGCGGTTTATTCCTGCGGTCGCCATTCTTCCTGCCGCACTGCTGCTGTTCGGGCCTACCGACACCATGCGCATTTTCGTGATCGCGTTCGGCTCGGTCTTCCCGGTATTGCTGGCGGCGACCGATGGCGCGCGCCGCGTCGAGCCTTTGCTGCTCGAAGTCGCACGCGTGGAGCGTCTGTCGATTCCGGAGCGTCTTTTTCGCGTAATCCTGCCTGCGTCTTTGCCTTCGATTTTCGCGGGCGTTCGCATCGCGCTCAGTATCGCGCTGGTGATGATGGTGATCTCGGAACTGATCGCCGCCGACAACGGCCTCGGCTTTTACATTCTCCGCAATCAGCGCTTGTTTCAGACGGCAAATGTCTATGCCGGCGTGTTGGCGATCGGGACCATCGGTCTTGCGCTCACGCTCGCTCTGCTTGCGGTCGAGAAACGGGTGCTTGCCTGGCATCGCGGTTGGCGCGGCCTGCCGGGAGCAGATGGATAAAAAATGGGTGCAGCGATGAGCGAGCCGATTCTCGTCATGAATAAAGTAGGCAAAGCCTATTCGGCGGCTGTGCCTATTCTGCGCGACGTTTCATTTTCGCAAGCTCCAGGGGAGTTCGTCGCGGTGGTCGGGCCGTCGGGCTGCGGAAAGACCACCATGCTTCGTTGTATCGCGGCGCTGATGCAGCCGGATCAGGGCGAGGTGCTGCATCTCGGCCAGCAATTCGGCGACCCGCCGCCGTGGCTGTCGATCGTATTTCAGGACTACAACCGAAGCCTGTTTCCCTGGCTCTCCGTCCGCCAGAACGTTGGCTTCGGCCTGCGCAAGATCGACCGCCGCGAACGCGACGAGCGGGTGGAGCAGGCGCTCAGCGCGGTAAATCTTACGCACGCCGCCGACCTTTATCCGTGGCAGTTGTCGGGTGGCATGCAGCAGCGTTGTGCGCTTGCCCGCTCGATCGTGGTGCGGCCGCAACTCCTGCTGCTCGACGAACCTTTCGCGTCGGTCGATGCGCAGACGCGTATCGACTTGCAGGATATGGTGATGGACATCTGCAAGAAGATGTCGCTTTCGACGCTTCTGGTGACGCATGACATCGATGAAGCCGTCTTCATGGCCGATAAGGTCGTCGTGCTCTCCACGCGTCCGGCGCAGGTCGTCGAGCAAATCGAGATTGATCTGCCGCATCCGCGAGATCAGCTGACGACCAAAGAGTCTCCAGAATTTCTTCGCCTTCGTCACCGCGTCTACACGCTGGTGCGCCATCAGGCGCAGAAAAGTGCCGCAGCTCACACAGAGAGGGAAGATCAATGAAAATGAAGCTGAAGACGGCAGCCGCCGCGGTGGCGATTGCCCTGGGACTTTCCGCGCTGGCGCCGTCGGCGCCGGTACAGGCGCAGGAGCAGCTGACGAAGCTGCGCGTTGGATATATTCCCGTCGGTATCTACGCCTATCTTTGGCGCGCGCGCGACGCGGGTTACTTCAAGGACGAGAAGATCGAAGTCGAACTCGTTGTGATGGCCGGCGGCGGTCAGATCATCCCAGCGTTGCAATCCGGAGCGCTGCATTTCGGAATTTCCGATGCGCTCGGCGTTCTCAACGCGCGTAACGGCGGCATCCCGGTCACTTATGTCTCTTTCAACTTCCAGCAGACCACGAAGGCGCCCGTTCATGCCGTCCTGAGCATGGATCCCGACATCAAGACGCCCGCCGATCTGAAGGGCAAGTCGGTTGCGACCAACCTGAGCTTCAATACCGACTGGACGATGATGCGTGAATGGCTGCGGAAGAATAACGTCGATCCGAAGACGGTGACGTTCCGCGAAATCCCGTTCCCGGACATGCTTCCCGCGCTTCGCAACAAAACGGTTGCCGCCGTCGGCGCGGTCGAGCCGTTCGTGACCTTCGGCAAGGAGCAGGGCGCCAACATCCTCGGTTATTACTTCACCGACGTGAAGTCGCCGAACGTGCTCTCGGGCGTCGTCGCGATGCTGCCTTATGTCGAGAAGAACAAGGACGTCGTGCAACGCTTCCTGCGCGCCATAAACCGCGCGATCGACGATTTCCAGGATCCGAAGGTTGCGCGCGCCACGATTGCTGCAAACACGAAAATTCCGCCTGCCGTAATCGAGAAGATGAACCTCGGCGAGTGGTCGAAGAACGTGCCGCCGGAGACGATGCAGTTCTGGGTCGATGCCGCCAAGAAGGAAGGCATCGTCAACGCGACGGCCGACCTCAACGGCCTCGTTTGGCAGGGCAAATGAGAAAAGCGGCCCGCGCTTCGGTGCGGGCCGCACTTTCCGTTTTCGAGAAATCTGGTGATTGAAATGGCGAATGTGAACAAGCGCACTGGCAAGACGATGAGCGCCGAAGTTGCCGGTGCTGGCTTTGCAGGACTTACGGCGGCGATCGCGTTGCGTCAGCGCGGTTGGAACGTGCGCCTGCATGAAAAAGGCCCGGAGCTGCGCGCCTTCGGTGCGGGCATTTACCTCTGGCACAACGGTCTTCGGGTGCTCGAAGGTCTCGGCATCCTTGAGGATGTGCTCAACGGTTCGCATACGCCGCCGACCTACGAGACCTGGCGGCACGACAAGAGCGTCTCGCGGGAAACCTTCAATGGTTTGCCCTGGCGCATCATGACGCGTCAGCATCTGCATCAGGCGCTGGCCAACAAGGCGCGCGCGGAAGGTGTGGAAATCCTAGTCAATTCCGAAGTCGTCGCGGCCGATCCCTCCGGGAAGATCACGTTTGCGAATGGCGAAGTGAAAGAAGCGGATCTTATTGTCGGCGCCGACGGCGTCGGCTCGAAGGTGCGCGACTCGATCGGCTTCGAGCAGGATCGCTGGATTTCCGTCGACGGATTGATCCGGCTGATCGTGCCGAGAAAGCGCAAGGAACTCGGTCATGGCGACTGGGACAACACGATCGATATGTGGAACTTCTGGCCGCGGGTGCAGCGAATTCTTTATTCGCCCTGCAACGATCAGGAACTCTATCTCGGTTTGATGGCGCCAGCGGCCGACGAGCGCGGCTCGCGCGTGCCGATCGATCTCGAATACTGGCTTGAGATGTTTCCGTTTCTCGAGCCCGTACTCGTCGAGGCGGCAAAGCTGCAGACCGCGCGCTATGACCGCTACGAAACCGCAAAGCTCGATAGCTGGACGCGCGGCAAAGTTGCCCTCGTAGGGGATGCGGCTCACGCCATGTGTCCTGCGCTTGCGCAGGGAGCGGGCTGCGCGATGGTGAATGCCTACAGTCTCGCCATGGAGCTCGAAGAGATTCCATCTGTTGAGGAGGCGCTGCCGTCCTGGGAAAAGCGGATTCGCCCGATTACCGATCTGTGTCAGGCGATTTCCGGTGAGTATGCCGCCAATCGCTCCCTCTCGAAGGGCAATCAGTTTACTGCGCGTGCGCTGGAGACGGCGCGGTACGACCCTACACGCCGCGTTTATTCGTGGTGAAATACGTCCATATCTAACTCTCAAAAATACAACGTCTGCGGGGGCAATATTGCGCCCGCTTGGAGTCGCAAATGACCGAAGAAAAAGAACTGTATGCTGCCTATGATGTCCGCTGCTGGTACGCCGCCGCGCAGGAGGTGTTGCATGACACCGGCAACCCGGGCGAGACGCTGATCAAGGCTGCTGCGGCAGTCGTCATTCGCAATCCCTATGCCGGAAAGTTCGTCAGCGATCTGTCGCCGCTGACCAAACCGAGCGCATTGCTTGGCCGTGCGCTTGGAAGACGTGCGGCGGCTCTCCTTGGCGGGCGGCCCGTGCATAGTTATGGCAAAGGCGGCATCGCCGGTGTGAATGGCGAGCAGGAGCATGTCGTGGCCTGCGTCACTACGATCTTCGGTGATGCGCTGCGCGAAGCAGTCGGTGGCGGTGAGGCGTGGATTTCGTCCGTTTCGAAGACCGCCGCCGCGGGTGCGCAAATTGACATCCCGCTTGCGCACAAAGACGAGCTCTTTATTCGCTCGCATTATGACGCGATGACGATCGCGGTTCCGGACAGTCCGCGGCCCGGCGAAATCCTGATTTGCGTTGCGGTTGCGACGGGTGGACGCGTGCACGAGCGCGTCGGCGGAAAGAAGGTTGAGGAACTCGCGAAGAAGTAACGGCGGGCCCGTTATCTGCAAACCAATTTACTATCGAAAGGGAGAGGCAATGCCGCTCAACATTAAAGACCTGAAAATCGAAAGCCTGGATTTTGCGCCGCTCGGCAAAATGAAAGACGAACATGCGGGAGACAAAGGCAACGTTATCCCTCGTCTCAAGATCAGCGGCGCGCCGAAAGAAGCCGTTGAACTCGCCGTGATCTGTCACGATCCGGATGCGCCGCTGGCGCGCGGTTTTACGCATTGGACGCTTTACGGCATTCCGACGGACACCACCGATCTTGCAGGTGCGCAGGAGAAGTTCCGCCCCGGCCCGAACGGCGCCGGACAGCCGGGTTATTACGGTCCGCAACCTCCGGCCGGTCATGGCCTGCACCACTATTATTTCTGGGTATATGCCCTGAATAAGAAGGTTGAAGGTACGCCCACGCGTGAGGAGTTCCTTGAACGCTACAAGAACAACATCATCGAGCAGAACCGGGTTGTCGGCGTATACGAGAACTGACGGCATTGCAGCCGGGCGATCGATGGTGAGTGAAGAAACCCGCCATCGATCGCCGCCTCGCTGTGCTGTCAGGAAGCCCTGTTCGGAACAGCGCTATTGCTTCAGAAAGTT
>CAUJKG010000284.1 GCA_963205465.1 Pseudomonadota bacterium
ATTTCGGCGACGAAAATCTGCAAGAGGTGATGCGCAAGCCTTGCTATTCGAAGGCATCCGGGCAAAACAGGGGCGTTGCCCGGCTTCACAGGATTGCTATTGTGGCCGTGCGCGGGCGTAGTTCAGTGGTAGAACGACAGCTTCCCAAGCTGTATGTCGTGGGTTCGATTCCCATCGCCCGCTCCAATACTTGGCAAAATTTCGAACAGATCGTTCGCTGGCTGGCGTTGCAGCCTTTGCTTCTGCTTAGGGCTTGCTCAATCGAATGATGATCTGGTTTGCGGCGAGCCGCTCGCGTGAAGCATCGCGATCGGAAGTTATTTGATCGGAGCGAGAGGCAATTTTGCTTCGCCTGCTTCCATGACAAATTTATAGTCAATCGAGTACCAGGGCGTTCCGACGCGCTCGCTTGGATGTGGCTCATCGTGTTTCACGAAACCGCCGATCAATGCATGCGTAACGCCGAACTGGACGTCGGACTCCAGATAATCGGTGCCGTCGACATACACCTGAGAAATCAAGGTTTTGAAACCCGGCTTGAAAATCAAGGCGTGAACATGGGCCGGCCGGAACGGATGCCTGTCCTGCGCATCCAGGAGCTGGCCTACGACGCCAGTCGTGGGAATCGGATAGCCTGCGGGTAACACCGAGCGAAACCAAAAGCGGCCTTCGCGATCGGTAATGAATTTCCCGCGCAAGTTCATCTCGGCCTGCTCGGGATCTTGATTTTCGTATAATCCAACCGGCGACGAGTGCCAGACATCGACTTCCGCTCCTTCGATGGCGGCGCCGGTCTTGTCGACGACTGTAGCACTCATGAAAAGAGCGGGGCCGGGCGTATCGGAGCGCAGAATCGTGCCGCCGTTCTTCGTTGGCGGTGAATTGAGCCGCCAGAAGGGGCCGAGGAGCGACGCATTGGTCTCGGTATTTCCGCTATCGCCGTTGTTCAGCAGACAAACCAACGAGGATACGCCGAGCGAGCCTGCCATGAGCACGACTTCGTTATGGCTATCGTTCGTCTGCTGACCGAGCGCGACGATCAGTTTGGCGGCGCTCCGGAATTCCTCTTCGGTAAGGTTCACATCCCTCACGAATTGATGGAGGTGCCTGACGAGAGCAACGAGAATTTCACGCAGACGAGCGTCCTTGGTTTGCTGCATCACCCGAACGACTTGCTCGGTTAGCTCGTCCTTGTTCGAAATTATCAACGCGGTTCTCCGTCGTGCTCTTTGAAGCCGGCGACGTAACAAGTAACATCATTGCCTATTCGCTGCTATTGTTGCGCTATTCGGCAGCGGTTGATGCGTTCCCGCGCAAGTGCGGCGGTGGTGGGGCTCGCTATGGCTGGGTCAATTAGGCAAAAGGCAGAGCTCCTCGCACCGTTCGCTGGCGCCTTGCTGCTTTTTCTGCTCGCCGGCCTCTCAGAAGCGCAGGGGCAGCAGCTACTCCCCGTGGTCCGCCAGCCCCTGATCGCCTGGATCACTGCACAGAAGCACGCCCCGGCGGATTCTTTGAAGAACTTCGAGACAGCGAGGTCGCGGCGCGAATTGTTTCAGGCGCTGGTCGCGGCAATGGCGGGGCAGGACTGGGCGAAAGCCCGGCTTCTGGCGCAGCAGTTGGGCTATCGCCTCGGGATGTTTCACGAGGCGAACAGTGCCTTCGCCGTCGCGAGTGACGACAGCGGCATCGACCCTATCGTGATCGTCAATCTCAACGCCGCGCGCGATGTGATCGTGCAGGCGCCGCATGTGCCCTACGAACGAGGCACGGCGGAACAGGCGATCGTGCTGTTAAGGGATTTGCGGGCGCGCGCGGCAATCATCTCGGGTGCTCACCGCTGCGCGAGCCGGTCGTTCACGATGTGCAACGGCATGACCTCGGTCTGCGCGGGGGATGCGGAAGGGTTCAGGGATTCGGATGTAGGCCACAATACAAGGACACTCTTTCATCTGGCGCATGTCGTCTTCGCGGAGAGATGGAAGAACGCCGTCGTTATTTCCTTGCACGGCATGAGCAAGGACCATGATGGCGTCGTTACCTCGCTCATCATTTCGAATGGCATACAGGCGAACGATGCCGGCGGGAGCACGCCGGCCACGCGCTTGCGCTATGCGCTGGCAAAGGCAATGAACAAGCCCGGCCGGGTTGTAAGCTGCAACGTTCGCGCGGATTCAAAATACAACTACCGGCCGCTGTGCGGGTTCACTAATGTGCAGGGCCGCCATGTAAACGGCGATCGGGATGCCTGCAGGATCGGCGTTACCCGCGGAACCGGGCGGTTTATTCATCTCGAGCAGGATCGCAGTGTGCTGGAGCTGTATTTCGAGGATTGGGCGCGCATTAACCGCTACCCGATTCCCGCTGCACTCAGCCGCTCGTTGTCGGCGATTGTGCCGGCCATTCGCGATTGATGCCGTTTGCCCGGCGCGTGAAGCTACCGCGCGCAGTTTCAGCGCGCGAGCGACTTTCCCGTGGTTTTGTCGAAGAGATGTATGGCAGCGGGCCCGATCGAAAGCCGCACTTCCTTGTTCTCGTAGATCGTGCCCGAGGCCGGGACCGCGACAATGATCGGCGTCGCGCCGAAGTTTCCGTGCAGGAGCCGCGTGGCGCCGAGTTCTTCGACGAGTTCGGCGGCAAACGGAATGCCGCTGGTGCCGCTACCTGCAACATGAATGTCTTCCGGCCGGATACCGACCTCGACTTCGCCGCTGGCATCGAAGCGTGCGGTATCGAAGGCAAGTTTTCCGCCGGGCGTTTCGACCACGCCCGGTTCGACGATCTTGCCGGGCATGAGGTTCATCGCCGGTGAACCAATGAACGAAGCGACGAAGCGGCTCGCGGGATGACGATAGACTTCGCCCGGCGCGCCGATCTGCTCGATCAGGCCCGCATTCATGACCACGACCTGATCGGCAAGCGTCATGGCTTCCACCTGATCGTGCGTCACGAAGATCGAAGTCGCATTCAGCCGGTTATGCAGCCGCTTGATTTCGAGCCGCATGGTCACGCGGAGCTTCGCGTCGAGATTCGATAGCGGCTCGTCGAACAGGAATACCTGCGGTTCGCGCACGATGGCGCGGCCCATGGCGACGCGCTGGCGCTGGCCGCCGGAAAGCGCGCGCGGCTTGCGGGCGAGAAAGTCTTCGATTGCAAGCAACTTCGCCGCTTCCCGGACGCGCTGCTCGATTTCCGGCTTCGGCGTGCCGCGGTTCCTCAGGCCGTAAGCCATGTTGTCGTAGACGCTCATATGTGGATAGAGCGCGTAGTTCTGGAACACCATGGCGATGTCGCGCGCTGCCGGCTCGATGTCGTTCACGACGCGCTCGCCGATTTTGCAGGTGCCCGACGTGATGGTCTCTAACCCCGCGATCATGCGGAGCAGCGTCGATTTTCCGCAGCCGGATGGCCCGAGCAGCACGGTGAAGGAACCGTTCGGCACGGTGAGCGAAACCTCACGCACCGCCTCGACATTGCCGGGATAGACTTTTCTGATGTCGCTAAGTTCAACTTGCGCCATGCGCTACTTTTCCGTTTCCACGAGACCTTTGACGAACCAGCGCTGCATCAGCACCACCACCATGACCGGCGGCAGCATCGCGAGCATGGCGGTCGCCAGCACCACGTTCCATTCGGTCAGCGCGTCGGCGGTCACGATCATTTTCTTGATGCCGATCACGATGGTCTGCATGTCGTCGCGGGTCGTGATCAGGATTGGCCAGAGATACTGGTTCCAGCCATAGATGAAGAGAATGACGAAGAGTGCTGCGATATTGGTGCGCGAGAGCGGCAGCACCGTATCCCAGAAGAAGCGGAGCGGCCCCGCGCCGTCGAGCTTGGAGGCTTCGACCAGCTCGTCCGGAATCGTAAGGAAGAATTGCCGGAAGAACAGCGTGGCGGTCGCCGACGCGATCAGCGGGATCGTGAGCCCCGCATAGCTGTCGAGCAGGTTCAGGTCGGAAGCGATTTTGTAGGTCGGATAGATGCGCACCTCGACCGGCAGCATCAGCGTGATGAAGATGAGCCAGAACGCCGCCATCCGGAATGGAAACTTGAAATAGACCACCGCGAAGGCGGAAAGAATCGAGATCGCGATTTTGCCGAGCGCGATGATGCAGGCCATGATGAAGCTGTTCATGAGCATGGTTGCGACCGGCTCGCGCGTCGAGCCTGACGAGCCGACGAACAGCGTCTTGTAATAGGTCTCGAAAAATAGCGGCCCGGGGGTAAGCGGCATCTGGCCGTTGGCGACGATGTCCTGCGGGTGCGTCGAGCCGACGAAACAGAGATAGACCGGGAACGCCACGATCGCGACGCCGATCACCAGCACGATATGAGGAAGGAAGCGCGAAAACCCGCGATGCTCGACCATCAATACGCGACCCTTCGCTCGATGAAACGGAATTGCACCGCGGTGAGTGCGACCACCATGATCATCAGGATGACGGATTGTGCGGCCGAGGAGCCGAGATTGCCGCCGAGGCGGCCGTCGAAGAACACTTTATAGACCAGCGTCTCGGTTGCTTTCGAAGGGCCGCCTTGCGTCATCGCGTCGATGATGCCGAAGGTGTCGAAGAACACGTAAACGATGTTCACGACCACGAGGAAGAACACGGTCGGCGAGAGCAAGGGCAGGATGATGGTCCAGAACCGCCGCGTGCGCGATGCGCCGTCGATCGCGGCCGCCTCGATCACCGCGCGCGGGATCGATTGCAGACCGGCGAGAAAGAACAGGAAATTGTAACTGATCTGCTTCCAGGTCGAGGCGAGCACGACCAGGATCAATGCGTCGTTGCCGTTCAGGAGCGGATTCCACGGTATGCCGAGCGTGCGAATGCCTTGCGCGACCACGCCGAGCGAAGGCTGGAACATGAAAATCCAGAGCACGCCGGCAACCGCGGGTGCGACGGCGTAAGGCCAGATCAGGAGCGTCTTGTAGACGCCGGCGCCGCGGATGCTTTTGTCAGCCTGTACCGCGAACAGAAGCGCGATCGAAAGCGAGAGCCCCGCGACCATGATCGCGAATACGGCCGTGGTGACCATGGTGCGGTAATAGCCGGCATCGGCGAAGAGCTCGGTATAATTTTCGAACCAGATGAAGCTCGAGTTCAGGCCGAATGCATCCTCCAGCAGGAAGGATTGCCAGACCGCCTGGCTCGCCGGCCAGTAGAAGAAGACGGCGACCACGAAAAGCTGGGGCAAAAGCAGGAGATAAGGGAGCGTTTTGCCCCCGAAGATCGCCCGCTTTTGCATTGCCTTGCTTTCCCGAGCTTACCTGGAGACGGTCTTTTCGAATTGCCGCAACAGAGCGTTGCCGCGGCTGACCGCATCGTCAAGCGCCTGCTTCGCAGATTTCTTGCCCGCGAGCGCGGATTCGATCTCTTCCGACCAGATGTCGCGCAACTGCACCATGTTGCCGAAGCGAAGACCGCGCGAATTGTCGGTCGGCGCCTTGTTGGTCAGTTCCAGAAGCGGCGTTTCGAGATAGGGCTTCTCCTTGTAGAAGCCCGAAGCCTTGGTCTGCTCGTAAGCGGCCTTGGTGATCGGGAGATAGCCCGACTTCTGGTGCAGCTCGATCTGCTTGTCGGTGCGCGAGAGAAAGGTGAAGAACTTCGCCACACCTTTATACTCGGCCGCCTTCTTGCCGCCCATGACCCAGAGCGAAGCGCCGCCGATGATCGAGGTCTGCGGCGCGCCAGCGACGTCCGGATAATAAGGCATCGGCGCGTTGCCCCAGGCGAACTTCGCGTTGGCGGCGACGTTGCCGAAGAAGCCCGACGAGGTGAGGAAGATCGGGCATTCGCCGCTGGTGAAGCGGCCTTCGCCGGTGTTGGTGCGGCCGGAGTAATCGTAGGTCTTGTCTTTCTGGAGTGCGACGAGATTTTCGAGATGCTTCAGCACGGTCGGGTTGTTGAAGGTGAGCACGGTGTCGAAACCATCCATGCCGTTGCCCTTGGTGCCGATTGCGAGATTATGCCAGGCGGAGAACTGCTCGATATTGACCCAGGTCGCCCAGGCGTTCGAGAAACCGCAGGTATCGTAGCCGGCGGCTTTCAACTTCTTCGCGGCGGCGAAAACATCCGG
>CAUJKG010000285.1 GCA_963205465.1 Pseudomonadota bacterium
CGGCGAAGCGGCGACCCGCACGCTGGAACTGATCGAGAAGGACCGGGTCCATGCCGTCGTCGGTGCGCTGTCGAGCGCCGTTCAGCTTGCGGTCAACGAAGTGACCCGCGTCCGCAAGGTGCTCTACATTTCCATCAGCCAGTCCGACACCATCAACGAGGTCAAGGACTTCAGCCGCTACACCTTCCACGAAGCGCTCAATCCGCACATGACCACGGCCGCAGTCGCGAAGCATACCTTGAAGAAGGGAATGAAGGTCGCGCACCTCGTCGCGGATTATGCTTACGGCCACGAAATGCTCCGCGGCTGGAAGCGCGCGCAGGCAGCAATCGGCGCGGAAACCGTGCTGGAGATTCTCCATCCGTTCGGCACGCCGGATTATTCGACGTTCCTGCCTCGCATCCTGGCAGCCAAGCCGGACGTGCTCTGCATTTCCAACTTCGGCCGCGACCAGGCAAACGCGATCAAGCAGGCGACCGAGTTCGGCCTGAAGCAGCAGGCACGCATCGTCGTTCCCGTAATCCTGCACAACCAGCGTCTCGCCGTGGGCCCCGAAACCTTCGAAGGGGTTGTCGGCGGCGCGAATTATTATTGGGGCATGGAAGACAAGAGCGCCTCGGCAAAGACCTTCAACGATGCATTCCGCAAGGAGCACAACGGTGCGATCCCGACCGACTACGGCACTTATGGCTATACCGGCGTGAAGTCTCTGCTCGACGCGATCAAGCAGGCGGGCTCGACCGAGAACGAGAAGATGGTCGATGCGCTCGAAAGCCTGAAATACGACGTGGCCAAGGGACCGCAGTATTATCGCAAGTGCGATCACCAGTCCGTGCAGTCGGTTCTTGTGCTTGAATCGAAGAAGAAGGCGGACATGAAGAACACGTCGGATCTCTTCGCGATCACGGCCGTGGAGGATGGCGGCGAGGCGATGCTGCGCACCTGCAAAGAACTGGGCTTCCCGGCTTAATTCCCTGATCTGAGAACCGAGGGCGTCATCATGGAAATGCAACTCATCGGCATGCAGCTTCTTTCGGGGGCGGTGCTCGGCGCGATTCTTGTGATGACCGCTCTCGGTTTCACCATCATTTTCGGCATGCTCGGCGTCGTGAATTTCGCGCATGGTGCGCTGTTCATGATCGGCGCCTATGCCGGCGTCGCGATCGCCGAGCAGACCGGAAGTTTCTGGTGGGCGCTTCTGGTTGCGCCCATCGCCGTAGGCATCATTGGTCTGCTGATAGAGCGCTTTTTGATCCGGCCTCTGTACAATCGTCCTGCGGACGACTCCATTCTTCTGACCTTCGGTCTCGGCTACGTCTTGGTCGAAGGCGTGCGCATCGTGTTCGGGAACGACGGAATTCCGTTCTCCACGCCATCTGCGCTGGTCGGTGTCGTCAACGTGGGGATCGGATATTTTCCGATCTACCGCTTGTTCGTGATCGCATCGGTCGTTCTGATCCTCGTGCTGCTTTGGGTCGGGCTCGAGAAAACGAAATTCGGCTTGATCGTTCGTGCGGGTTCGCGGGATCCCCAGATCATGCGCGTGCTCGGCGTTGATATGCGAAAATTGTGGTTCATCGTCTTCGGCATTGGCGTCGGGCTGACCGCTCTCGGCGGAATTCTTGCGGCACCCATGCGAAACGTCAGTCCCGAGATGGGTACGCTGGTGCTGGCCGAGGCATTCGTTGTGACCGTGATTGGCGGGCTTGGTTCCATTCTCGGCGCCGTCATCGCCGGAGTTCTGGTCGGCGTGGTGGTAAGCCTCGTTTCACTGTTCGCGCCGGAAATGGCGACGATCTCCATGTTTGCATTGATGGCGCTCGTGCTTCTGTTCAGGCCGCAAGGCCTGTTCGGGAAGGCCGCTGCAGGCGCGTAAGGATAAAGACAGATGTCCGCTGGAACGCAGCAACCCACACTTCCGCAAGGCGACCGGCGCGCGCGTCTCGGCGCGTTGCTGAATGCCGCATCGCGCTGGCGCGTGCCATTGACGATTGCGGTGCTTTGCATTCTGCCCTGGATTCTGCCGTCGAAAGCGCTCGCCGTGAACGTGCTGATCTTCGGGACCTTTGCGGTCGGCTACAATCTGTTGTTCGGCTACACCGGCCTACTTTCCTTCGGCCACGCGGCTTTCTTCGGCTCCGGCGCTTACCTTACAGGAATGTCGATCGCCCATTACGGCGTGAGTTGGCTGGTTGCAATGGCGATTGGAATTGCCGGCGCTTCCATCCTTGCGCTTGCCATGGGCGCTTTGTCGGTGAGGACGAGAGGCGTCTACTTCTCGATGGTGACGCTCGCGCTGGCGCAACTCGTCTATTATACGGCGTTGCAGGCCTCGTCATGGACCGGTGGCGAGAACGGCCTGCGCGGCTTTACTGTTTCGAAGATCGACATTCCCGGCTTCCAGATCAATCTGCTCGACCCGGTGCAGAAATATTATTTTATGCTCGTCTTTACGGCGGCAGCACTCTGGCTGTTGTCGCGTATTCTGAATTCGTCTTTCGGCGCGACCATCGAAGCGATCCGCGAGAATGAAGTGCGGGCAAGAGCCTGCGGCTATAATGTCGACCTGGCTAAATTATGGTCGGTGGTGGTGTCAGGCTCGGTGAGAGGTGTCGCCGGCAGCCTTTCCGCCATGCATCTCTCGATCGTGCCGCTCGACAGCCTGCATTATCACACGTCCAGTCTCGTCGTGATGATGACACTGCTCGGCGGTATGGGAAGCTTTTTTGGCCCCTTTGTCGGCGCGTTGTCATTCCTTGTCATGGAAGACGTTCTCTCGCTCTGGACGACCCACTGGCAGCTATTCGTCGGAGCAGTCTTCGTTCTGTTCGTTCTGTTCCTGCCGAAAGGTGTCTGGGGAACGCTGCTCGATCTGGGTACTAAAAATGACTGACGCACCGCTTCTCTCGGTTGAGAACATCGGCAAAAGTTTCGGCGCGTTCGTCGCGCTCAAGGGCATCTCTGCCACGTTCAGCAATAATCGCGTAACCGCCGTGATCGGGCCGAACGGGGCCGGCAAGAGCACTTTCTTTAATATTCTTTCGGGTGCGCTGAAACCGAGCACGGGCAGCCTTACCTTCGATGGCCGCGACTTGACCGGCTTGCCGCATCATCAGTTTGCGCATCGCGGGATCGCCCGTTCGTATCAGATCACGAATATCTTTCCGCAACTGAGCGTGCACGAGAACGTGCGGGTCAGCGCGCAGGCATTCCGGAACGGGTTCAACATTTGGCGTCATCGCAACGTCGACAAGGAACTAGCCGAGCGCCGACCATGCCTTGCAGGCAGTGGGCCTTTACGCAAAGCGCGATCGCGTCGCCAAGTTTCTTTCTCATGGCGAGCAGCGGGCACTGGAGATTGCCATTGCGCTCGTCACCAATCCGAAGCTCCTGCGGCTCGACGAGCCGACGGCCGGCATGGGGCCGGAAGAGTCCAAGGAAATGGTCGCGGTGATTGAAAAGCTCGCCGAGGGCCGGACCATTCTTCTTGTGGAGCACAAGATGAAGATGATCCTGGGTCTCAGTGACCGGATCCTCGTGCTTCATCACGGGGAACTGATCGCGCAAGGCACGCCCGAGGAAATTCAGACCGACAAGGAAGTGCGCCGGGTCTATCTGGGACAGAACAATGGCAATGCTTGAAGTCGAGAACCTCAACGCCTGGTATGGCACAAGCCACGTCGTTCACAACCTGTCTTTCTCGGTTGAAGAAGGCGAAATCCTCGCGCTGGTCGGGCGCAATGGCGCGGGCAAAACGAGCACCATGAAAGCCATCATGGGACTGATGCCGCGTGCGACCGGCAGCGTGCGCTTCAGCGGACATGAGCTGTTGCCGCTGGGCGCGCATCAGCGCTTTGGCTTGGGCCTCGCTTATGTGCCCGAAGATCGCCGCATCGTGCCGGGTCTTAGCGTCCGGGAGAATCTCCAGATCGGTCTCGTTTCCTCGAAAGCAAAAAAGGATGAGGATGAGGCGATCGCCGAGATTGCGGAAACCTTTCCGCGTCTGAAAGAGCGTCTTGATCAGCAGGGTGTGACGATGTCGGGTGGTGAGCAGCAGATGCTCGCGATCGCTCGCGCGATGATCTCCGGCCCGAAGATGATCCTGCTCGATGAACCCTCGGAAGGCATCATGCCGATTCTCGTCGAGGAAATGGGCGTATTGTTCCGGAAGATGCGCGAGAACGGCATCACGCTTCTGCTCGTCGAACAGAACGTGGAATGGGCGCTCAATCTGGCTGACCGCGCGGTCATCATCGATCAGGGTGAGATCGTACATCGCTCCAGCGCGGCAACCTTGCTTGCTGATCCTGAAATTCAGGAGCGGTACTGCGCGGTTTGATGAGGGGGAAGTAAGACGATGGATTTGACCGGAGAATACGAGCTGAATGCTCCGAAAGAGAAAGTGTGGGCGGCCTTGAACGATCCCGCTGTGCTCGCGCGTTGCATACCGGGCTGCAAGGAGCTGGTTCAGAGCGAGGAAAATGCCTTCGCCGCAAAAGTTACTTTGAAGATCGGACCGGTCTCGGCGACGTTCAATGGCAACGTCACGCTTGAAGATATTGATGCGCCTAACGGCTACCGGATCGTCGGCCAGGGCAATGGCGGCATGGCCGGCTTTGCCAAGGGCAGCGCGATCGTCAAGCTGGAAGAAAAAGGAACGCTTACCGTTCTGACCTACGAGGCGAAGGCGGATATCGGTGGAAAGATTGCATCTCTCGGTTCGCGATTGATTGCTGGAACGTCAAAAAAGCTCGCGGACCAGTTCTTCTCTTCGTTTGCGAAAGAGTTTGAATGAGAAGGCGAAGAAGAGGCTAACCTAACACGACTCCTCTGCATTCGCGCCGGGGCTACGAAGCTGATCGCCCCGAAGTACGATATAAATCGCGGGAATTACGATAACCGTGAGGGCGGTCGAGGAAGCAAGCCCGAACAGAAGCGAAATCGCCAGTCCCTGGAAGATCGGATCGGTCAGGATGACCGCCGCGCCGATCATGGCTGCAAGCGCGGTAAGCAGGATCGGCTTGAAGCGGATCGCGCCGGCTTCAAGCAATACCTCGATCAGGGGACGCTCGCCTGTGCGCGCATGGCGAATAAAGTCCACGAGCAGGATTGAGTTACGCACGATGATCCCCGCAAGCGCGATGAAGCCGATCATCGATGTTGCCGTAAACGGCGCTTGAAATAGCCAGTGCCCCAGCATGATGCCGATAAAAGTTAGCGGTATCGGCGTGAGAATGACGAGCGGCAGCTTGAACGATTTGAACTGGGCCACGACCAGAAAATAGATGCCGAGGATCGCGATCATGAAGGCCGCGCCCATGTCGCGGAACGTGACCCAAGTCACTTCCCATTCGCCATCCCAGAGCATCATCGGCCTGGAGTCGTCTGCAGGCTGGCCGTGGAGTGCGATTTTC
This sequence comes from Pseudomonadota bacterium, assembly GCA_963205465.1. Classification (GTDB taxonomy): domain Bacteria; phylum Pseudomonadota; class Alphaproteobacteria; order Rhizobiales; family Xanthobacteraceae. Next base: position 5,415 of record CAUJKG010000285.1, read on the forward strand.
GGCTTGGGGAGGGTGCCCCAGTCGGCTTTCTCGATCGCATTCGCGACCGCGAGCATGCCGTAAATCGGCGCTTCAAAAGCGCCGGCAAGCTCGGCCATCACCATCTCGGCCATGCGTCCATTGTGGCGGAAGATCGGATAGGAGGCGCGATCTTCGATCACGGATACGACGTCGCCGAGTTCGACAACCGATCGGTTCTCCGCCAGTGCATTGGCGACGATTGGCGTTGCCAGCGCGCGCTCGTTGAAAATCCGCCGCTCCTTGGCGAGGG
>CAUJKG010000286.1 GCA_963205465.1 Pseudomonadota bacterium
TTTCCGGCCCCGCCAAGCCGGTCGCCTCCCAGACTTTTTGAGCGCTTTCTGCGCGGACGCCGCTGGCACCCGCAAGGACGAGTGTCATGCCCGCGGCGATGGCAAAGCAGGGTGTCTTGAATTTCATTTTTGTTTCTCCAGGTGGCTGTGCGTTCAGTGTAATTGCAAGTGCACACCCTCCAACAGTCGAAGAGCCAGCGCTGCAAATTGGGTATCAGATCAGGGCAGTGCGGTCGAAAGGCAGCTCCGTTGCCCTCGAAGATATAGTGCGGGTCATCAGCACGGCAATTCAGCGAAAGGCTGCGTTGAAGTTCAGTCTTTCAACGCCTTACGCAGCGTTCGCCACACCGCCAATCGATCTCGCTCAAGCGGGAAACAGTTCAAGAGGATTGAACTATCTTTAGACTCGCGTTCTGCATCGCAAAAGACCCGAATGCCGAAGCCAGTTATGCGTTTTCCGCATATATCGTAGAACGCATCTCGAACAGCGCACTTTTGCGAATGAATCTGCGTCGGGCGCTTTGAATGCATCCGGCCAGAGCCGCAGGGTAGGAGCCGTGCTTAGGCGGCAACAGCAGCGGTAGCCGTGCGCCCGGCTTTCCAGTTCCAAGGCAGCAGTTCGGCGATGTGCTTTGCCGGGTGATCAGCGATACGGGCGAGGATGTCGGCGAGCCAGGCGCGGGCGTCCACGCCGTTGAGCTTGCAGGTCTCGATCAGCGTGTAAATCGCTGCGGCCCGGCGTCCGCCGCTATCGCTGCCGCAGAAGGTCCAGTTTTTCCTTCCGACCGCGATTCCGCGCAGGGCACGTTCGGCAGCGTTGTTGCTCATGCAGAGGCGTCCGTCGTCAAGGAAGCGCGTGAAGGCTTGCCAGCGCTTCAGGCTGTAGTCGATGGCCTTGGCGACCGGCGCTTTCGACGAGAGCTTCTTGCGTTCGGCTCTGAGCCAGGTTTCAAGCGCCTCGACGCGCGGTTTTGACCGCAACTGGCGAACAGCCCTGCGTTCATCCGGCGGCTTGCCGTTGATCTCGCGCTCGATGGCGAAGAGTTCGTCGATGCGCCTGACGGCTTCGATGGCGACGGGCGCCTTCTGCAGTTCCGCCAGTTCGAAGAACTTGCGCCGGCCATGGGCCCAACAGGCGGCCTCAAGGATCTCGCCCGGCCTGCGGCCTTTGACATAGAGATTGTTGTAGCCGGAGTATGCGTCCGCCTGCATCAGGCCGCTGTATGTCGCGAGATGTCTTTCCGGATGCTCCGCGCCGCGCGTCGGCGCGTAGTGATAGACAACGGCGGGTGCCCAGGCTCCGCCGAACGGCTGATCATCGCGCACATAGGCCCACAAGCGGCCCGTCGAGCATTTTCCCTTGGCAAGCACCGGCACGGTCGTGTCGTCGGCGTGAATGCGCTCAGCAGAGAGGACATGCCTCTCGATTTCCTTGACCAACGGTTCGAGCGTCGCCGCGCACGCGCCGACCCAATCGGCGAGTGTGGAGACATCAAGTTCGACGCCTTGGGCAGCGTAAAGATCGCTCTGCCGATTGAGCGGGAGGTGCGCGCGGTACTTGTTGTGCAGGACGGCCGCCAGAAGCTGCGGCCCGGCCCGCCCGCGCGCGATTGGATGCGACGGTGCCGGTGTTTCCGTGATCTTCTCGCAATCCCGGCAGGTGAACTTCTCACGCACATGCTGCAACACTTTCCATTGTTCCGGCACGTGTTCGAGCGTTTCCGTGATGGTCTCGCCGAGCTTGCGCAGGCGATCCGAACCGCAATGGCCGCATGTACAGGGCGCCTGATACACGATCCGCTCGCGCGGAAGTTTCGGATCCAGCGGCCGACGCGCAGGCTTCGGCGACGCGTCGCCGGCGACGGGTTGCGGATATTCGATGGCTTCTGCGGCCTTGCCCTCACTTGCAGTCGCGACAAGTTCGCCGAGCTGCATTTCGAGCTGATCGATAAGACGCGCAGCATGTTCAGAGCTCGACCCGTACGCGGCCCGCTTCATCTTGGCGATCGTCAGCCTCAAGTGCGCGATTTCGGCATCGAGGCTGGCAGAGCGGGCTTCGGCTTTTTCAGCGCGTCTATCGGCAGCGATGCGCGCGGCGTTCTCGTGCAGAAGACACGCGGTCAGCGAGGTCACGTCTTTCGGCAATGTCGCGGGATCGAGCGCCATGTCCGCGAGTCTAAACTGCTTCGCGCTATCCTGCGATCTCCGGCCGGTACGTTTTTTGTGGGGCGCGCCAGTCGATCCCCTCCAACATGTATCCCAATTGCGCCGGGGAGATTGTCACCGCGCCTTCGCTCGGCATCGGCCAGATGAACCGTCCACGTTCAAGCCGCTTCGAGAACAGGCAGGCGCCTTGACCATCGTGCCAGATGATCTTCACGAGATCGCCGCGCTTGCCTCTGAACACGAACAGGTGCCCGGCATGAGGATCGGCCTTCAGCGTTTCCTGCACCATAAGCGCCAGCCCCGGAAAGCCGCGCCGCATGTCCGTGTGACCCGTCGCGAGCCAGACGCGCACGCCCGCTGGAACAGGGATCATCAGATCGTCTCCAGCGCCGCCACGATCCTTTTGAGCGCGCCGATATCGATATCCGCGCCAACCCGCAGCTTGCGCCTGCTGACCATCTCGATCTCGATCGTTTCGGCCGGCTGCGTTGCGGCCCCTGAAGAGGCAGGCGGCGGCAGCGCCACCGTGACAGGCATGAACCCCGGCGACGAAATAGGAGCCGCAGGCTTTCCCGGCCCCGCGTACAACCGCTTCCAGCGGAACAACAGGCTCGGCGCAATGCCATGACGGCGAGCCACCGCCGAAGCTTGACGATGGCCCTGCATCGCCTCATCCACGATCGCGCGGCGCTCGTCCGCCGTGCGCACCCGCCGCGTCTCAGCGACGATCGTCGTGAAGTGCTTCGATCTATGTCCAGATATATCCACGGAACAGTATCCTCTCGGCATCATATCCGCCGAGATGAACTGTATCCTCATTCCTCCGCAAGGCGGTCGTCACCGGATGCTCACCTCTCGCCGGCCTCAGCATCAAAGCGCTTTCAGGGTAGGCTCTAAGCGCGGCCGGTAGTCAGTGCGGGTTATCGACGTCGTGCTCAGAAGTTCGCGATTGCTTCTATAGCGTCGCGCAAATGAACAGGATCCGCGATCCAAGGGCCGTGCCGGCCTGCGCCAGCCCGATCGTACGACTCTCCATAACAATATGCGATCTGTTGTCCGGCTTGTTCGCAAATGGAGCTTTGAATGTACACTCCATCGGATCGGCTTTTCAGTACAAGAACTTTTT
>CAUJKG010000287.1 GCA_963205465.1 Pseudomonadota bacterium
GTGGGATTTCGTCGACGGCGAGCCCAAGATCAACCGCCTGCGCTCGCGCAAGGACATCAAGGCGGAAACGCCGGTCTCGCAGGCCATGTCGAAAGAGCTGAAAGCGCGCGGATTCAACTTCTGCGGGCCGACCATCGTATACGCCTTCATGCAGGCGACCGGCATGGTCAACGATCATCTGACCACCTGCTACCGGCATCCGGAGTTTTCTAAGTGAGGAAGACGGCGGCGCGCGCTTCCAGCGGGAAGCGTGCGACAGCGTCTCCTGCACCGCGCGCTTTTCCCATGAAGCGCGAGGCAGCACCCCGCGCCTGGCAACGCATGCTCTCGGGACGCAGGCTCGACCTGCTCGATCCGTCGCCGCTCGATATCGAAATCACCGATATCGCCCATGGCCTCGCCCGGGTCGCACGCTGGAACGGGCAGACTACCGGACCGCATATCTTCTCGGTCGCGCAGCATTCGCTCTTGGTCGAGTTGGTATCGCGCAAAGTGACACCCAACCTCGATCGGCGCTGGCGGCTTGCGGTGCTGTTGCACGACGCGCCCGAATACGTGATCGGCGACCTCATCAGCCCGTTCAAGGCGATCCTGCGCGCGGACTACAAGGCGGTCGAGAACCGGCTCCTGCACGCGATCTCGCTCCGTTTCGGCCTGCCGGCGCAGTGGCCCGCGGAACTTGTCGAACACACGAAGAAAGCCGACCGGCACGCGGCCTTTCTCGAAGCGACCCGGCTCGCGGGCTTCAAGGAAGCAGAAGCGCGGCGCATTTTCGGCACGCCGCCGGGCCTCGACGGCACCGCCGAGAAGCGCTACCTCACGCCCTGGAATGCGGAAACCGCGGAAAAGCGTTTTCTCGCGCGCTTCAAGGAACTTTCGGACGAAACATGATTCACGTTTGCTCGCTCTCCCGGTTGCATGGCGTCGTTGAAGAAACCGGCGCCGGACACGTCGTCACCCTGATCAAGGACGTGACCCGCGTGAGGCGGCCGCAAAGCATTCGCGAGGAAAACCATCTCATTCTGTCGCTCGACGATATCGAGGACGATCTCGAAGGCATGGTGGCGCCGGCGGAAACGCATGTCGCGGATCTGTTGCGCTTCGTCGACGGCTGGAAGCGCGAGAAGCCGATGGTGGTGCATTGCTTCGCGGGCATCAGCCGCTCGACGGCGGCCGCCTTCATCACCGCCTGCGCGATCCAGCCGGAGCGGAGCGAAGACGAAATCGCGCGCGCGATCCGCGCGGCCTCCGTCACCGCGCAGCCCAATCCGCGCATCGTGAAGTTCGGCGACCACTTACTGGGCCGCAAAGGCCGCATGGTCGAGGCGGTGCGCGCGATCGGCAAAGGCAGCTTCGGCGGCACCTGGATCGAGGAAGCCGAGCCTTTCGTCATCAAGATATAATCATGTCGCAAGAGCAGCATCCGCGGACCGCAATCGAAATCGGACTGGCTGCTGCAATCGTCGCGATCGACGCGGATACGCCGCTTATCCTCGTTGCGGGTCATGACGGCAGCATCGGGCTGCCGTCCGGCCCGTTCGACGCGCTCGAACACCGCACCTTCGAGATCGGCCTGCGCCGTTTCGTGGCCGAACAAACCGCGCTCGAGGTCGGCTATGTCGAGCAGCTCTACACCTTCGGCGATCGCGGCCGTCACGCGCAGGCCGGAGATACCGCGCCTCATGTCGTCTCGGTCGGCTATCTCGCGCTGACGCGCGTTGCCATTGCGCGTGCAATGAAATCGCGCGGCGCACGCTTCGAGCCCTGGTACCGGTTTTTTCCCTGGGAGGACTGGCGCAACGGCCGGCCGAAGATTCTCGATACGGCAATTCTGCCCGCGCTGAACGCATGGGCGAAAACCGCGAAGCCCGCAGCTGGCGCCGAGTTCGCACCGCGCGAGCGCGTGCGCCTGACCTTCGGCGCCGAAGGTGCCGCATGGGACGAAGAGCGCGTGCTTGAACGCTACGAGCTGCTTTATTCCGCGGGCCTGATCGAAGAGTCGCGGCGCGACGGTCGCGCGGCAGCGCTTGCGCGCGGCAAGACGGAGTTGCTCGGCGAGCCGATGCAGTTCGATCACCGGCGGATTCTTGCGACCGCGATCTCGCGGCTGCGCGCGAAACTGAAATATCGCCCAGTGGTGTTCGAACTGATGCCGGACGAGTTCACGCTCACCGAACTGCAGCGCACGGTAGAGGCCATCGCGGGCCGTCATCTGCACAAGCAGAATTTCCGGCGGCTGGTGGAAGGCACCGCATTGGTCGAGCCGACCGGCGAAGTTTCCACCCAGACCGGCGGCCGCCCGGCGGCGATGTATCGTTTCCGCCGCGACGTGTTACGCGAGCGCCCCGCGCCGGGATTGCGGTTCGGCGGGAGATAACGCGTTACTGGCCTCGCCGCCGCAAACGCGTGGATGGCCGGGACAAGCCCGGCCATGACGAGTTTTTAGATTTCAATGTCGAGAGCAACATCCAACGACGACGCCGAGTGCGTGAGCGCGCCGGAAGAAATGACATCGACGCCGCATTCGGCAATCGCGGCGACGGTCTCCAGCGTGACACCGCCCGACGCCTCGGTGACAATTTTTCCCTTGCAGAGCGCGACCGCTTCGCGAAGCGTTTCCGGCTTCATGTTGTCGAGCAGCACGACATCGGCCTTGCCGTTCGCAAGCACCTGCTTGAGTTGATCCAGCGTATCGACTTCGATCTCAACCTTCACGAGATGGCCGACCGCCGCGCGCGCAGCATCGAGCACCGGTCCGATCCCGCCCGCAACCGCAATGTGGTTGTCCTTGATCAGCACCGCGTCATCGAGGCCGAAGCGGTGATTGACCCCGCCTCCCGCCCGCACCGCGTATTTCTCGAGCGCACGCAAACCCGGCGTGGTTTTGCGCGTGTCGGTGATCTTCGCCTTGGTGTGCGCGATCTTCGCCGCATAGGCTGCGGTGAGCGTGGCAATGCCGGACAGATGGCCGAGAAAATTCAGCGCCACGCGCTCGCCGGAGAGAACCGCAATCGCCGGACCTTCGATCACGGCAAGCGTGGTATTCGCTTGCACGCTGTCGCCGTCGCGCGCAAAGGCTTCAAACCGGATGTTCGGCGCTAGCGTGCGAAACGCCCGCGCGGCGCAAGGAAGCCCTGCGATCGTCCCTGCCTTGCGGGCGACGAGCTTGGCTTTCGCCCGAATGCCCTCGGGCAAGGTCGCCGAAGACGTGACGTCGCCGGCGCGGCCGAGATCTTCCTCGAGCGCGCGCTTCACCGCTTCCTGAATGACGAGTGGCGAAAGAAAAGCGCCCGGTGCGACGAGATCGGTCATCACGCAGCCTTTGCCGTTGCCGCGAGCGCGATACGCCGCGCTTCACCAAGCGAAGTAAAGGTGCGGTGCGCCTGCGCCGGATCGGCGGTCGGGAAATCGGAACGGAAATGCCCGCCGCGGCTTTCGGTTCGCACCAGCGCGGCAGAGGCGACCAGCAATGCCGTCGTCGCCATGTCGCGTACCGATGGACGCTTCGCGGTCGCTTCGATGTCGAGAATTTCGCCGAGCGCGTGCACAAGGCCCGCGCGATTGCGGATCACGCCGACATGCGCGCTCATCACGTTGCGCAGGCGCTTCGCATGCTCGATGCCTTGATCGGCAAGCGGCGGCGGCACCTCGCAGGAATCCGCGGGCCATCCCAGCGTCTGCGGCAGCGCGATCAGGCCGGAAATATCCTCGGCGATGCGTGCGGCATAGACCACGGCTTCGAGCAGCGAGTTGGAAGCAAGACGGTTCGCGCCATGCGCGCCGGTGCTGGCAACTTCGCCCGCCGCCCAGAGGCCATCGAGCGAAGCGCGGCCGTTCGCGTCCACCAGCACGCCGCCCATATGATAATGCGCGGCCGGCGCAATCGGCACCGGCTGCCGGTCGGGATCGAGACCCGCAGCCTTGCAGGCGGCAAAGACGGTCGGAAAACGTTCGGAGAATTTTTCCACCGGACGCAGATCGAGAAACGCGCCGCGCCCCGCCTGAATTTCCGCGAAGACCGCGCGCGCCACGATATCGCGCGGCGCAAGTTCGGCGTTCTCGTGGATAGGCAGCATGAAGCGCTCGCCGCTTGCGTTGAGGAGTGTCGCGCCCTCGCCGCGCAAGGCTTCGGTCGCGAGCGGCGCGGGATCTTTGCCGACATCGAGCGCAGTCGGATGGAACTGTACGAACTCGGGATCGGCGATAATCGCGCCCGCACGCGCGGCAGCGGCAAGCCCGCGACCGCGCGCTTCGCGCGGATTGGTCGTTACCGCATAAATGCCGCCGATGCCGCCGGAGGCCAGCACCACCGCGCGCGCAGGCAGCGCCATCGGCTTGCCGGCACGGCCGGCAGGACGCGCATGGATGCCGGTGACATAACGGCCGTCGACATAGAGATCGTCGACCACAAGCCCTTCGAGCACGCGGATCGTCGGCGTATTGCGCACCGCCGCCACCAGTGCCGCCATGATCGCAGCACCCGCGCGGTCGCCCTGCACGCGCACGATACGCTTGTGCGAATGCGCCGCCTCGCGCGAGAGCATCAGCTTGCCTTCAAGATCACGATCGAACGGCACGCCGTATTTCAGGAGATCGTTGATGCGCGCGGGCGCTTCTTCCGCCATCGCGCGAATGACTTTCTCGTCCACCGTACCGGCGCCAGCCGCGAGCGTATCGGTAACGTGGCTGTCGATGGTGTCGCCCTCACCGACCGCCGCGGCAATGCCGCCCTGCGCCCAGGTCGAGGACGCGCCTTCGCCGATGGGCGCGGCCGTCACGATGGTCACCGGACGCGGAGAGAGCTTCAGCGCGCAAAAGAGACCGGCAAGACCGCCGCCGACGATGACGACGTCGTCGACGCCGCCCCAGGAGCGTGGCGTGAGCGTGTCGGTGGTGCGCGGAGAGTCGGACATTCCACTGCCTTTCCCTCCGCGGGGGGACCGGGAGGCGGGATGAAGAGCCAAGGCATTCGGCTCTTCATCCGCTTTGCGTAAGACGCGCCGCCGCGTCAACGGGCGGCGCGCAGATTTTAGCTCTTCAAATGGATCATGCGCTCGACCGCGCGGCGGGCTTTGGCCGCGAGTACCGGATCGATTTCGACTTCCTCGCGGAGATAGACGAGGCTGTCGAGAATCTTCGGCAGCGTGATGCGCTTCATGTGCGGGCAGAGATTGCACGGCCGCACGAACTCGGTGTCCGGCGCTTCCGCCTGCACGTTGTCGGCCATCGAGCACTCGGTGACCATGACGACGCGCTTCGGCTTCTTCGTCTTCACGTAGTTCAGAATATGCGAGGTCGAGCCGGTGAAATCCGCTTCCGCAATCACATCGGGCGGGCATTCCGGGTGCGCGAGAATCTGCACGGTCGGATCGGCTTCGCGATAGCGGCGCAGCTCTTCGCCCGTGAAACGCTCGTGCACTTCGCAGTGGCCTTTCCACGCAATGATCTTGACCGGAGTCTGGGTCGCGACCCAGCGCGCCAGAAACTCGTCGGGAATGCAGATCACGCGATCGACGCCGAAGCTCTCCACGACCTCGACGGCGTTCGACGAGGTGCAGCAGATATCGCTTTCCGCCTTCACGTCGGCGGAGGTGTTCACGTAGGTCACGATCGGCACGCCCGGATAGCGCTCCCGCAGTAGCCGCACATCCTCGCCGGTGATCGAGCTTGCGAGCGAGCAGCCCGCGCGCAGATCGGGGATCAGCACGGTCTTGTCCGGGTTCAAGAGCTTCGAGGTCTC
>CAUJKG010000288.1 GCA_963205465.1 Pseudomonadota bacterium
GGGAGCGCAGTGGAATTTCGCTTACGCGCTCATGGCGGGTGCTGCCTATCATCTGTCGCCGAATCTTTCGGTCGATTTCGGCTATCGCTTCGCCGATCTTGGCAACGGCATTTCGCTCAGCAACGCGCCGATCGAGGTCTATTCGCACGAATTCCGCGTTGGCTTCCGCTACAAGCTTGACTGAACCATCCCCGCGTAGAGTTGGCTCTCTCGCGAACTAGGCCGCGGTCTCCTTGGATCGCGGCCTTTTTTATTTTGGGGTGCAGGCGTTTTTGTCAGGGCAGGGCAAGCGGTTGGCATGCCTATCGTAGCGGAAATTGGGCGGCGCACTTGACCGGCCAGAAACATCTGCTATCTCCGCCAGTGGGACACCCCTCCCCAACGAGGGGCTTCTATCTGGAAGGATAGGTCAGATGACACAGCCTGCCGCGCGCCCGCGCGTAAACCATTTTTCCTCCGGCCCCTGCGCCAAGCGCCCGGGGTGGAGCCTTCAAGCCCTCGAAAAAGCACTGGTCGGCCGCTCGCACCGCTCGAAGCCGGGCAAGGCGCGTTTGAAATACGCGATCGAGCTGACGCGCGAAGTGCTCGGAGTTCCTGCGAATTACCTGATCGGCATCGTGCCGGCTTCCGACACGGGTGCCGTGGAGATGGCACTGTGGTCGCTCCTCGGGGCACGTGGTGTCGAAGTGCTGACCTGGGAATCCTTCGGCGAGGGCTGGGCGACCGATGTCGTGAAGCAGCTCAAGCTCAAAGACGCCAAGATCACCAAAGCGCCCTATGGCGAACTGCCGGATCTCGCCAAAGTCGATTTCAAGAACGATGTGATCTTCACGTGGAACGGCACGACCTCCGGCGTCCGCGTTCCGAACGCAGACTGGATTCCGGCGAACCGTGAAGGCCTCACGATCTGCGACGCGACTTCGGCTGCCTTTGCGCAGAACCTCGACTTCGCCAAACTCGATGTCGTGACCTATAGCTGGCAGAAAGTGCTTGGCGGCGAAGCCGCGCACGGCATGCTGATCCTTTCGCCGCGTGCGGTCGAGCGGCTTGAGAGCTACACGCCTGCCTGGCCGATGCCGAAAATCTTCCGCATGACCAAAGGCGGCAAGATCATTTCCGGCATTTTCGAAGGGGAGACTATCAACACCCCGTCGATGCTTTGCGTCGAAGATTATGTCGATGCGCTCGAATGGGCGAAGGCGGTAGGCTCGCTGAAAGGCTTGCAGGACCGCGCGAACAGGAATTTCGCGGTGCTTGCGGACTGGGTCGCGAAGACACCGTGGGTCGCCTTCCTTGCAAAGAACGACGCCGAGCGCTCGAACACTTCGGTGTGTTTCGAGGTGGTCGATCCGGAGATCAGGGCGCTTTCTGCCGACGCGCAGAATGCCTTTGCAAAGCAACTCGCTTCGATCCTGGAAAAGGAAAACGTGGCGCTCGACATCGGCCACTATCGCGATGCGCCTCCGGGCCTTCGCATCTGGACCGGCGCAACCATCGAGGCTTCCGACCTCGAAGCATTGACGCCGTGGCTCGACTGGGCCTTCGCGCAAGCCAAAGCCGCGCTGCCCAAAGCAGCCTGAACGTTTCCGTCATCCCGGACGGCGCAGAGCGTGCCTCCGGGATTGCTCTCTTTCCCCATTTCAAACGATCCCGGCGCCGCGCTGATTGTGCTTGCAGCCGGGAAGACGAGGATGAAAGTCATGGCACCCCGCGTCCTGATCGCAGACAAACTTTCCCCGACCGCCGTACAGATTTTCAAGGATCGCGGCGTTGAAACCGACGTGAAGACGGGTCTTGAGCGCGACGAGCTCATCAAGATCATCGGCGACTATGATGGTATCGCCATTCGTTCCGCGACCAAGGTCACCGAAAAGGTTCTGGAAGCCGCGAAGAAGCTGAAGGTAGTCGGCCGCGCCGGCATCGGCGTCGATAACGTCGAAATCCCGGCGGCGACGGCAAAAGGCGTCATCGTGATGAACACGCCATTCGGCAACTCGATCACGACCGCCGAACATGCCATCGCCTTGATGTTTGCGGTCGCGCGTCAAATTCCGGCGGCCGATGCCTCCACGCAGGCTGGAAAATGGGAGAAGAACCGCTTCAACGGCGTCGAAATCACCAACAAGACGCTCGGCATCGTCGGCTGCGGTAATATCGGCTCCATCGTTGCAGATCGCGCGCTCGGGCTGCGGATGAAAGTCATTGCCTTCGATCCGTTCCTCTCGCCAGAGCGTGCGCTCGATCTCGGCGTGGAGAAGGTCGAGTTCGACGAATTGCTCGCACGCGCCGATTTCATCACCTTCCATACGCCGCTCACGGACAAGACGAAAAACATTCTCGATGCGGCGGCGCTTGCCAAGACCAAGAAGGGCGTTCGCATCATCAATTGTGCGCGTGGCGGTCTTGTCGACGAAGTAGCGCTTCGTGCTGCACTCGATTCGGGGCATGTCGCCGGTGCCGGCTTCGACGTTTTCGTCACCGAACCCGCAACTGCGAACCCGCTGTTTGGTCATCCGAACGTGGTCTGCACGCCGCATCTCGGCGCGTCGACTACCGAAGCGCAGGAAAACGTGGCGCTGCAGGTGGCTGAGCAGATGTCGGATTATCTGATCCGCGGCGCGATCTCGAACGCCGTGAACTTTCCGTCGATCACGGCTGAAGAAGCGCCGAAGCTGCGGCCTTATATCGAGCTTGCCGAAAAGCTCGGCTCGTTCGCGGGTCAGCTTACTGAGACCGGGATCAAACGCGTACAGATAACTTATGCCGGCTCGGTCGCGAGCATGAAGATCAAGGCGATGACGTCAGCGGCAATCGCGGGCCTGTTGCGCCCGAATCTTCGTGACATCAATGTCGTTTCGGCGCCGGTGATCGCGAAAGAGCGCGGCATCATCGTTGAGGAAACCACGCGTGACGCGGTCGGCGATTACGACAGTCTGATTACGGTTTCGGTGACGACCGAAAAGCAGACCCGCGATATCTCCGGCACTGTCTATGCTGATGGCCGTCCGCGGATCGTGAACATCAAGGGCATTCGCATGGATGCGGAGTTCGGCTCTTCGATGATCTACGTCACCAACCAGGACAAGCCGGGCTTCATCGGCCGCTTCGCCTCCACGCTTGGCGACGCCGGCATCAATATCGCGACCATGCATTTCGGCCGGACCGAGCCGGGTGGGGACGCCATTGCGCTCGTGCACATCGACAGTGTTGCGCCCGATGAGGTGCTTGCCAAAATCATGAAGCTGCCGCTGGTGCAGCGGGTGAAGCCGATCTACTTCTGATCTTTCATAATCAAGAAGACGAAATGCCCGGCTGCGATTGGCCGGGCATTTTTTTATGTCTTCGGCTGCCCGCGCGTGCCGATGAAAATGCCGAGCAGCACGAGGCCGTAGCCCGCGGCATGAAACAGCTCCGGCTTTTCACCGAGCAGCAGGATCGCCAGCGCCGAGCCGAACACCGGGGTCAGATGATAGAACGGTGCGGCCCGGTTCGGTCCGATCAGCTCGTTGCCGCGATTGAAAAAGAGATAAGCCAGCAGTGAAGGGAACAGCACGATATAGCCAAGGATAAAGAACGACTTCAGATCGAGCGGAAACGTGTTTCCGGTTGCGATGTCCGCCGTGAATACCGGCGCGAGAAATATCGCGCCCATCCCCATGGTGAAGGCGAGGAAGGAGAGCGGGTGCAGCCCTTTCGGCCGGCTTTGCAGCAGCGTGGTGTAGGTCGCGTAGATGATCGCGGACAGGAAGAATACGACGTCGCCGATATTGAACTGAATCGTTCGCAGCACGCCGAGGTCGCCGCGCGTCAGCACGGTGAGCACGCCGCCGAGCGAGATTGCGATTCCGATCGCCTGCCAGAGTGTCAGTCGTTCGCGATAAACCAGGAAGGCGCAAAGGGCGACGACCAGCGGATGTGATGACGTAATCAGCAGCGCATTCAGGGCCTGAGTATGTTGCAAGGCCCAGTAAGCGAGCGAGTTGTAAACGGCGATCCCGAGCAGGGTGAGCAGGAGCAGGATGCCGAGATTCTTGCGGATCAGCAGCCCGTCGCGCTTCAGCCACGGCAGAGCGAAGGGCAGCACGATCAGGAAGGCGATAACCCAGCGAATGAAGGCAAGCGCCATCGGCGGCACGTGGCCGGTGGCATAGCGTCCGATGACGATGTTTCCGCCCCAGAACAGCGAACTCAACGAAAGCAGCAAATAGGGCGAGTTGAACAGACGGCCGAAAGCCGAGCGGACGGAGGACTGCATTCGTGGGCCGCGCCTTCAAAGGGTAAGCGCTCTTACGAAAGCGTTTCCCGCGGGTCAACGCATGGGAAGCGCAGAGCGCCATGCCGGCAACTTGCGTCCTTCAGCCGGCGGCCGATCAGCGAAATTTGCCGGAATAAGCACGTGCGGGAGTGCTATGCCGCGTCGGGGCGGGCCCCACCGCGTGTGCTGATAAAAATTCCCGACAGCACGAGCGCGTAGCCGATCGCATGAAAGAGGGCAGGCCGTTCGCCCAGAAAAATGATCGCCATGGCCGAGCCGAAGATCGGGATCAGTTGATAAAAGGGCGCGGCGCGGTTCGGGCCGATCAGCTCGATTCCTCTGTTGTTGAACAGATATCCCACCAGGGACGGAAACGCGATGATATAGGCAAGGATGAGAATTGCTTTCAGGTCCGGAACGAAGGTGGCGCCCATTTTCACATCGGCGGCGTAGATCGGCGAAAGAAAGATCGCTCCTGCGCCCATCATAAACGCCAGCAGCGAAATCGGATGAATATTCGGCCGGCTCTTGATGAGCGTCGCATAGAACGAGAAAACAATCTGCGACATGAAGAAAACGAGATCGCCGATATCGAAGCGCACGTCCAGGATGACCCTTGGGTCGCCACGCGTCAGAATTGTCAGTACGCCTAGAAGCGAGAGGACGATTCCCACGCTCTGCCACGCGCTCAGCCGCTGGCGATAGAGGATGAAACTCCAGCCTGCCACGAAGAGCGGATGTCCTGACGAAAGCAGTAGCGCGTTGATCGCCTCCGTGTGCTGTAAACCCCAATAGGCGAGCGTGTTGTTGATCACGATGCCGGTCAGGGTGAGGCCAATGAGCAGAGGAAGCTGTTGCCTGATCGTCGGCCAGTCGCGCCGTAAAAACGGCAAGGCAAAGGGCAACAAAAGCATGAATGCGCCGGACCAGCGAATAAACGTGATCGCGACCGGCGGCACATGTCCGGCGGCGAAGCGGCCGACCACTACGTTCCCGGCCCAGAACAATGACGTGAGCGATAAAAGCAGATAAGGCGCGTCGAAGAGGCGGCCGAAGAGTGTGCGGACGAGAGACTTCATTGAAAGAGCCGCGGTCGAAGTGACGGCGGCTCTTACGAGAACGAGTCTGTGCGGTCAACGCGTGAGGCGCTGTTATACGGAAAGCGTATATCGCTTATTCGCTGGCCACCGGCAGGCTGAGATTCGCATAGACGATGCCGCCGTCGACCGCGATCGAATTGCCGACGACATAATCGCCGGCGCGGGATGCGAGGAAGACCGCAATTCCTGCCATGTCTTCGTCGGTGCCGATCCGGCGCGAGGGGATGCGCTTTGCGACTTCCGCGCCGTGATCTTTTGCGGCTTTGTTCATCTCGGACGCAAAAGCTCCCGGGCAGATCGCGGTGACATTGATGTTGTCTTTGATCAGCTTTGCGGCCATGCGGCGCGTGAGATGGATCACCGCCGCTTTGCTCGCCTGATAGGAATAGGTTTCGAGCGGGTTGACCGAAAGGCCGTCGATCGAGGCGATGTTGATGACCTTGCCGGGACGATCTTTCGTCGCCGCAGCCCGCAATGGCTTGGCAAGGGCCTTGGTGAGGAAGAAGAGCGACTTCACGTTCAGGTCCATGACCTTGTCCCAGCCGCTTTCCGGGAATTCGTCGAAGTTCGCGCCCCAGGCTGCACCTGCATTGTTGACGAGGATGTCGAGTTTCGGCTCGCGCTTCATCAGTTCGGCGGCGAGCTGGTTGCAGCCTTCCACCGTGGACATGTCGATGGGAAGCGCAATGCATGCGCCGGGATAGCTTTCGGAGAGTTCCTTCGCCGTCGCATCGAGCGGACCGGCTTTGCGTGCGGTGATGTAAACCTTGGCGGCGCCATAAGCGAGAAAGCCGCTCGCAATCATCTTTCCAATGCCGCGCGATCCGCCGGTTACGACTGCGATGCGATCCTTTAGCGAGAATAGATTTTCGAACATGCGTGCCTCCCTGCAACGTGGCGCTAAAGCGTGGTGACTTTTCGTCGAATCGTCATCACGGTTTAGCTCCTTATTTGAGCATGAACTTTTCCGAACCGCTTCACATCCTCGGATCAATGTCCGAGGACATGTTTTTCGGGATCATGTTCTAGGTAGAGCGAGCGCTTGTGCGGGAGTCAAGAATACGGAATTTGTCGTTTCGCTCTGCGGTTATTGCCGCCGCACGGCGACGTTCGTGCGCCAGAGATCGAAGAAGTCCAAGCCGTTTTCCGCCGGGATTGCTGCGACGCCTGCGGATTCCAGCCGTTGGCGCAATGCTTCAATGGAGGCTTGGTCCGGCAGTTCGAAGGTCATCTTCGAAAGTCCGGCTTTATGAGGCGAGGGTAGCGGCCCGTTCCGGCTTTCCCAGACATTCATGCCGATGTGATGGTGATAGCCGCCGGCCGAAAGGAACGCTGCGCCGGGAAGGGACGCGACCTGCTTGAATCCGACGACATCGCCATAAAATTTCTTTGCTTTGGCAAGATCGTCGACTTCGAGATGGATGTGGCCGATCCGGGCTCCTGCTTTGATCGGCTCACGCGCGAGCGCCTCGACGTCGGGTTCGGCAAGGAGTCCCTGGAAATCCAGCGGGCGGTTCGACATCTGCACCTGGCCGTCATTCCAGATCCACTCATCGCGGGGGCGGTCGCGGTAGATTTCAATGCCATTGTTGTCTGGGTCCCAGACATAGATTGCTTCGCTGACCAGATGGTCGGCCGCGCCGAGCTTCACGTTGTTCGCCGCGAGCCGTGCAATCGCCGCACCCAGCGAGGGCCGGTCGGGCAGAAGGAAAGCAACGTGGTACAGGCCGGTTTCGCGATCGTCGCGTGGGCCGATGCCGGGTGCGAACTCAAGGCGAAGCAGGTCTTTGTCTGCAGTGCCGAGCACGGCGAAAGCGTCCGAACGTTCCCGCAGCAAGAGGCCGACTTTGCTGACGTAAAAGTCCAATGCACGGCCGGTATCCGACACGCGGAGCGCCACGGGACCGAGCCGAAACTCATCTGGTATTAGTCGGGTCATGGAGAGCCTTTCGGTACTGAAAGTCGGGTTCCAGGGCGGCTCCGGCAAGGCCCATTTTGCCTGAAATCCTTTGCAAAAGGGGCAACCTGCCTTGCAAGCCGGGCCTGTGGACGCGTGAGGCACCCTTGTTCTTGCCACTCCCGGGCCGATTGGCTACGAAACTCCGCACACCCGGCCAGCCTTGTGCCGGGTTTTCTTTTGCGCGGCTTGGAGCAATTTGAAGTGTCGAATGTCGTGGTCGTCGGCTCCCAATGGGGCGATGAAGGAAAAGGCAAGATCGTCGATTGGCTTTCGGAGCAGGCCGATGTCGTGGTCCGCTTCCAGGGCGGTCACAATGCCGGCCATACTCTCGTGATCGGCGGCAAAACTTTCAAGCTTTCGCTGCTGCCTTCCGGCGTCGTGCGTCCGAACAAGCTCGCGATGATCGGCAATGGTGTCGTGCTCGATCCGCATGCGCTGGTCGCCGAAATGGATCGGCTCGCAGGTCAGGGCGTCGAGATTTCTCCGAGAAATTTACGCATCGCCGAAAACACTGCACTCATCCTGTCGCTGCATCGCGAGCTCGATGGTCTGCGCGAAGGTGCGGGGCCGGGCCTGAAGATCGGCACCACCAAGCGCGGTATCGGCCCGGCGTACGAAGATAAAGTCGGCCGCCGCGCCATTCGTCTCATGGACCTCGCGGAGCCTGCGCAGCTTGATGCCAAGCTCGACCGGCTGCTCGACCATCACAACGCGATCCGCCGGGGTCTCAACCTTGCAGAAGTGAGACGCGACACGCTGCGCGAAGAGTTGCTCTCGGTCGCGCCGCGTGTGCTGCCTTTCATGGATCGGGTGTGGTACCTGCTGGATGAAGCACGCCGCCGCGGCGACCGGATTCTGTTCGAAGGGGCGCAGGGTGCGCTCCTCGACGTGGATCACGGGACTTATCCCTTCGTAACCTCGTCGAATACGGTGGCCGCACAGGCTGCTACCGGCTCCGGGCTCGGACCGAATGCCGTCGGCTATGTTCTCGGCATCACCAAAGCCTATACGACGCGCGTGGGCGAAGGCCCGTTTCCGACTGAGCTGCAGGACGACATCGGCAAGCGCCTCGGCGAGCGCGGGCATGAGTTCGGAACGGTTACCGGAAGGCCGCGGCGCTGCGGCTGGTTTGACGCGGTGCTGGTCCGCCAGTCGGTGCGGACCGGGGGCATTCAGGGCATCGCGCTGACCAAGCTCGACGTGCTGGACGGCCTGAACCCGCTTAAAGTCTGCGTCGGCTACCGCCTCAAGGGCCACGATATGGACTATTTACCCGCGAGCCAGGGGGCACAGGCCCAGGTTGAGCCGGTTTACGAGGAAATCGAGGGCTGGACGTCTTCCACCCGCGGGGCGCGCTCCTGGGCCGATCTGCCGGCTGCGGCGGTCAAATATGTCCGCCGAATCGAGGAATTGATCGATTGTCCGGTTGCGCTCGTTTCCACGAGCCCTGAGCGCGAAGATACGATATTGGTCCAAAATCCGTTTCAATCGTGAGGCAACGATTTCTTTGGTATTGCATTGAGATAACCGTGGCTGATGACTGATTATCGTCCCTTATTGTCGCGTGCGATCGCGGGACTCGACCCGAATACGGGCGAGGCGCGCCGGGCAATCTATGACCGGGCACGGACGGCGCTGGTAAATCAGCTCCGGGGTATCAATCCGCCGCTTTCGGAAGGCGACATCACGCGCGAGCGCCTGGCGCTGGAAGATGCAATCCGCAAGGTCGAGGGCGAAGCGACCGCTTCGCGCAACGCGCCGCCACCTCCGCCCGCGCCGCGTGTGTCCCGTGCTGAAGCCATGCCCGCGGCACCGGCTCCCGAACATGGTGACGGCAACGAACCGCTTTATGAAGACGAGGAACAGCCGCAGGCTGAACCGCTCCTGCGCGAGCAGCGTATGCAGCGTACGGTGGATCCGCGCGCGCCCCGCCAGCCTGGACGGCCGGACCCGGCATTGCGTCCGCGTGCGCCGCGCGGACGGAATCCCGCAGACTTCGCACGCGCCGAAGCGCGGCGGGCGTCCCGCACCAAGTTCGTCGTATTCGGAATCATTCTCCTGCTTTTGCTGCTTGCAGGCGCCGTCGGCTACATTCACCGCGATCGCATCCTGTCGATCGTGCAGGGCTTCGGCGCGCAGCAGACCACGCAGCAGGCCGAAACGCCGCCTGCCGCGCAGAACAAGGCTGACGACAGGCTTCCGCAGCAACAGACACAACAAAATCCGGCCAACCCGGCGGCTCAGCCTGCCGGGGACACGCGCCGCGCCTTCCTGTTCGAGGAGAATCCGGGCAGCCAGCAATTCACGACCATATCGGGCACCGTGAGCTGGCGCACAGAGACCGTGAACCCCGGTCCGGACAAGGCGCCCGAACTCGGTGTGCGGATCGACGTCGATATTCCCGAACGCAAGATGCAGGTGGCGATCACCATTCGCCGCAATCCGGATACTTCGCTCCCGGCCACGCACTACGTCGAGATTCAGTTCAGCGGGAACGACAACTTCGGCGGCGTTGCGCAAGTGCCGGTCATGCGCATGAAGAACAACGAGGCCGCGCAGGGGATACCGCTCGCCGGCATCAGCATTCGCGTCATGCAGGGCTTCTTCCTGATCGGGCTGTCGGCGGCAGAAACCGATCGCGATCGCAATTTGCAGGTGATGAAGACGCTGAACTGGCTCGACATTCCCTTCATCTATAACAACGGCCGCCGCGCCGTTGTGACGTTCGAAAAAGGTGCTGCCGGCGAGAAGGTGCTGGCGGAAGCCTTCGCGGCCTGGGGCAACTGATAGTTTGTCCTCCGCGCGAAAGTGCTGGCGAAATCAATAAAAGAAGGCCGGGCTTTAGACCCGGCCTTTTTATTTTCGCTGATGGCGTGGCGTTACATCGCCGGTAGCGCTGCAGCCGGTGCCTCGATCTTGCGCATGCCCTCGACGACGGCCTTCTGCACCTTCTC
Source organism: Pseudomonadota bacterium (assembly GCA_963205465.1). GTDB lineage: Bacteria > Pseudomonadota > Alphaproteobacteria > Rhizobiales > Xanthobacteraceae. The sequence goes on from CAUJKG010000288.1 coordinate 10,270, forward strand.
GAAGGCGCGCACTTCGATCTGGCGCACGCGCTCGCGCGAGACGCCGAACTCGGAGGCAAGCTCTTCGAGCGTCACCGGATTGTCGGCAAGCCGGCGCGCTTGGAAGATGCGGCGCTCGCGATCGTTCAGCACATCGAGCGCGCCCTGCAATGCTACATGGCGGTTCGACTTTTCTTCCTGCTCGGCAAGCATGTGCTCCTGGCTGTCGCTTTCGTCGACGAGCCAGTCCTGCCATTCGCCGGATTCAGAGTCCGTGCGGATCGGCGCATTCAGCGAAGTGTCGCCGCCGAGACGGCGGTTCATCGAAATGACCTCTGCTTCGGTGACGCCGAGCTTGGTCGCGATCTGCTTGACGTGCTCGGGCTTCAACTCGCCTTCCTCGAGCGCGGAGATTTGGCTCTTGGTCTTGCGCAGGTTGAAGAACAGCCGTTTCTGCGCGGCGGTGGTGCCCATCTTCACGAGCGACCACGAGCGCAGGATGTACTCTTGAATGGAAGCGCGAATCCACCACATGGCGTAGGTGGCCAGACGGAAGCCCTTCTCGGGTTCGAAGCGCTTCACGGCCTGCATGAGACCGACATTGCCTTCGGAAATGACTTCGCCGATCGGCAGGCCATAACCACGGTATCCCATCGCGATCTTCGCGACGAGGCGAAGATGGGAGGTCACGAGTTTATGCGCGGCGTCGCGGTCGTCGTGTTCGCGCCAACGCTTGGCCAGCATGTATTCTTCCTGCGGCTCAAGCATCGGAAACTTGCGGATTTCCGCAAGGTAATGCGAGAGGCCGCCTTCGGTGATCGCGGGGAGATTGCCGGTAGTCGTACGGGCCATTGAAGTCCCTTTCTTTTCAGCCCCCGTTCGGCGGGCTGTTCCACCGCTGCCGGGATCGGCCAGCGGTAACTCGCAAATATAAGAACGCTTCCGGCAGCTTTAAGGTGCCGCAAATGAAATATTTTTAACCCAAACCAATGCGCCGGTTGAGCGGGCTTCCGCGAGATCAGACTTTTTTGAAAGATTTCTCCAGCGTAGCCAGCTCTTTCGGTAATTTGCTTTCAAATTCCACCAATTCTCCTGTCGAAGGGTGTGAGAAGGCGAGCCGGAATGCGTGCAGCGCCTGACGGTTCAGCGCTTTCAAGGCAGCCTGCGACTTCTGCGGCAAAAGCACCGCCTTCGATTGGAACCCGGTGCCGTAGACCGAATCTCCCAACAGCGGGTGTCCCGCGCGCGCCAGATGCACACGGATCTGATGCGTACGGCCGGTCTCCAGTTCGCACTGGATCAGGCTTGCGACGGCTTTTCCGTCGGAACCTTCGAAGGCGCGCAGCACTTCGTAATGGGTGATCGCTTCCTTGCCGCCTTTGCGCACGGCCATTTTCACGCGCGAACGCGGGTCGCGCGCGATCGGCGCATCGATGGTGCCGCGCTCGGGCTTCGGCACGCCCCAGACGAAGGCGAGATAGCCGCGCGAGAGATCGCCGGTGCGGCCGTGATCGGCGAATTGCGCGGATAGCGAGCGATGTGCGCGGTCGTTCTTCGCGACTACCAAGAGGCCGCTCGTATCCTTATCCAGGCGATGGACGATGCCGGGCCGCTTCTCGCCGCCGATGCCGGAGAGCGTATCGCCGCAATGGGCGACCAGCGCGTTGACGAGCGTGCCGGAGCGGTTGCCAGCGGCCGGATGCACGACGAGGCCCGCAGGCTTGTCGAGCACGATGACGTCCTTGTCCTCATAGACGATATCGAGCGGGATTTTCTCGGCCGCCGGTTTCGCGGGCTCGGCTTCCGGGAGACGCACCACGATCCCGTCGCCCGCGTTGACCCTGTATTCGGGGTCTCTTACTGTCGTGCCGCTCACCTCGACTTCGCCCTTGAGGATCAGGCTTTTCAGCCGCGTGCGGCTCAATTCCTTGATTTTGTCCGCAAGGAAGCGGTCGAGACGCGCACCCTTATCCTCCGCGTCTGCGGAAATTTCGAAATGCTGACCGCTGTCTGGTGTCATGGCTGCCAAGAACAAGAATCCTAAACCCGAAGATAGCGAAGTCCCGCTCGATCCGCAGCAGGAAGAGATCGTCCGCAAGCTCAAGCGCATGGCGATCTTTTCGACCGCGCTCATGGTGGTCGGCGTGCTCGCGATCATCGGCGTGATCGTCTACCGGCTTTCCAATCCGGCGCCCGCGCCGAAAGCCGCGGCGATTGCGGCAATCACGAATGCGCTGCCCAAGGGCGCGCGCGTGGTTTCGACCGCGGTGAGCGACGGCCGCATCGTGGTCACATTGGAGCGCGACGGCGTCACCGAAATGCGGGTGTTCGATCTCTTGACCCTGCAGTTGCGCGGCACGCTCCGCCTCGAGCCGCAATAACGCATGGACCTCGTCGTATTCTTCGCCGTGCTCGCGGGTGCCGCGATGCACGCGGGATGGAATGCGCTCGTTAAAACCGGGTTGGATCGCACCACCTCGATCTTCCTGCTCGCCTTCATCCAGGGCCTCATCTGCCTCGTGCTTCTGCCGTTCTTCGCAATTCCGGCGGCGCTGAGCTGGCCGTGGATCGTGGTCTCCGCGCTTCTGCACAGCGGCTACAAGATTTTCCTGATCCGCGCCTATGAGCACGGCGACATGAGTCAGGTCTATCCGCTCGCGCGGGGAAGCGCGCCGCTGATCGTTGCCGTGGTCGGCATCTTCGTGCTTTCGGAGCCGTTGACCGCGACCAAATTTGCGGCGGTCTGTGCGATCGGTCTTGGCGTCATGCTGATGTCGTCGCGGCTTGGGAGCAGCACGGCGATGCCGAGAAAGGCACTGTTGTTCGCGCTCGGCACCGCCGTGTTCACTGCGAGCTACACGCTGGTCGATGGGATCGGCGCGCAGCTTTCCGGCACCGCCTCGGGCTTCACGCTCTGGATGTTCGTGGGTGACGGCGTGCTGATGACGCTCTACGCGCTGCTGGCGCGCGGACGCGGCCTGTTTGCTTCCGCGCGCGGGAATCTCGCGAGCGGGGCGGTGGCCGGCGTGTTGTCGCTCGGCTCCTACTGGATCGCGATCTGGGCCTTCACGCTTGCGCCGATTGCGCTGGTCGCGGCACTGCGTGAAACCAGCGTGCTGTTTGCGATGCTGATTGCGGTGTTCTGGCTCGGCGAAAAAGCGAGCCCGCAGCGCTGGTTCGCGGGGGCGCTGATCCTCGCCGGGATCGTCATGATGCGGCTGTGACGGGCGTTTTCGCGTCTTTTGCGGGGATGCTTGCTCGGATCACGCGAGCGCTGCTAGAACCCCCGGCAGCAAGCTCCCTTCGTCTAGCGGTTAGGACGCGGCCCTCTCAAGGCTGAAACACGGGTTCGATTCCCGTAGGGAGCGCCAGCGCTACCAGAAACCCCCGCAAATCAAGACTTCGAGCGTTTTCAAAGTGTTCGGCTGCCGCACTGGTATCAGTCGGTGGTATCATCTATGCGCATTCTCATGGGTGTGGTGAAGAACGAGCATGGCGTCTTTCAGGCGCGTAAGTTTGTCCCGAAGCGGCTTCAGGAGGCAGTGGCTCATGTGCTTGGAGCCGACAAGCCGCGCATCTCATGGCTGAAGCGTACACTCAGAACCAAAGACCTGCGCGAAGCAAACGTCCGAGCTAAGCCGATACTGGTTGAGTTTGATCAAGTGCTGGCGAAAGCGGAGCGCACGCTTGCTGACCGCCCCAT
>CAUJKG010000289.1 GCA_963205465.1 Pseudomonadota bacterium
CAGCCGATCCCCTCAGAAGAAGCGACTAACTCGCCCACGACCGCGCCGATCAGGCTCAACACGATGGAAATTTGCAGGCCAGCGAAGATATGTCCGGCAGCCGCAAACAGCTTGACCCGGAAGAAGGTGTACCAGCTCGGCGAGGAGAACGCGCGCATCATGTTGATCAGCGCGGGATTCGTCTGCCGGATTCCAACGACCGTATTCACGAACAACGGAAAGAAGCAGATCAGCGCAACCATCACGACCTTGGACGTGAAGCCATAGCCGAACCATACCGTGATGAGCGGCGCGAGCGCGACCTTGGGCATCGACTGCAGGCCGATGATGTAAGGATAGACAAATTTTTCGAAGGTCCGGGACTCCGCCAGGATCGCGCCGACGACGATCGCGCAGCCGCATCCGATCACATAGCCGCTGACGGTCGAGCGCAAGGTGAACAGAAAATGCGGCCAGAAATCGCCGTCGATGTACCCGATCTTCAGGCTTTGCAGGACGGCAAGCGGGCGCGGCAGGATGTAATCCGGAACCTTGAGCACATCGATCGATAGCTGCCACACCAGAAGCAGGGCTGCCAGCGTCAACAGCGGATAAACAATCGAGGAGATACGATCGAACATGCCGCTCACCTTCACAGATCGAACATTTTTCTGATTCCGCCACACAAGGCGGCGTATTCGCCAGTCGACATAGTGTCCGTAGTGCGCGGCCTCGGCAGTTCGATCGTCACTTCCTTCACGAAACGCCCGGGTGACGACGACATGATGAGGACGCGGCTCGAAAGAAACACTGCTTCGGGAATGCTGTGCGTGATGAAAAGCACGCTTTTTCCGCTCGCGCGCCAGATATCCTGCAACTCGAGCGACATGCGTTCACGCGTCATTGCGTCGAGAGCCGCGAAGGGCTCATCCATGAGCAGCAGGCTGGGATCGTGAATAAGCGCGCGGGCAATCCCCACACGCTGCTGCATGCCTCCCGAGAGTTCGTTCGGGAAGTATTTGGCGAACTTCGTCAGACCGACGAGTTCGAGCAGCTCATGTGCGCGCTTCTCGTAATCGCGATCCTTCCGGCGCAGCGCCCGCACCGGGATCAGGATGTTGTCGAGCACATTGAGCCAAGGCAGCAGCGTCGCCTGGTGGAAGACGACGCCAATGTCTTTGCGCGGTCCGGAGACAGCCTCCCCGAACACCGAAATATTGCCGCCCGAAGCAGGAAGCAGACCGGCCACTACCCCCAGAAGCGTGGACTTGCCGCAGCCGGACGGCCCCAGGATCGAAACGAACTCGCCCGGCTCCATCTTCATGCTGACGTTATCGACCGCAGTATGACTGCCGCGCGCAGTCTTATAGATGACCGAGACACCGTCGACGGAGAGCGCCGGCTTCTGGGCCGCACTTCCAGCCTCGCCACCGGGAAACGCACCGGAGGTCACGGCAGACCGGACATCATCATTGGATATCGCCAACTTCAACTTCCCGGCTGTCGCGCCTACCGCTTTCATTCCCGCTCCGCCTATTTCAGCGCCGCAGCCTGCTTACGCAGCGCCGCCTCGTCGAAGCGGATGAACTCGGCGGCAAACTTGTTCGTGTAAAGCGTCGAGACATCGATCTTGTCGGTGGAGAGCTCTCCGCCCTTGTGAAGCGCAACGACGAAATCCTTCCAGGACTGCTCGGCGTAGACACCGAAATTCCGCGGGGCTCCTTTCGGAAATGCCAGATAGCTCGACATGCGCGAGGCGAGAATGTGCCGACCCAGCTTGAGCACCTGTTCCTCGGAAACGCCCTGTGGACGCAGCGTCGGATTGTGCTTGTAGAAATTACGAACGCAGAAGTCCGGGTTCACTTCGCATACGATCAGGCCCTTCGTGAAGGCGCGGCCGAAGCCGATCACGATCTGCGGCTTGTCCTTGATGGTATCGACGTGAGCGGCAAAGCCGTTCGAGAAGAGATCAAGATATTTGCGATCCTGCGGAATCCGGCGAAGCTTGGTGCCGGTGTTCTCGAAAGCGGCGATATTGGTGTCGAAGGTATTGTAGACGTCGACATCCTTGTTCTGCGTTGCGCGGAAGGCCGGCGCGCCGACGCCAATCGCAAGGAAGGAATAATCCTTGGTCATCGTCAGTCCGATTTCGGCAAGCATGGCCCGCGTGATCGGAACGTTCGCATTCGCCAATGCGCCGACGCCGATTTTCTTTCCGCGGATATCGTTCAGGGTCTTGATCGGGCTATCGTCGAGGACGAGGAACTGCCAGATCGATTGACGCGCGGCGTTATAGAAGAATTGCACCGGAAGCGGATCGCGGCCGGGCTGTCTAGACAAGATCAGCGGATCCGGGCCGGGGAAGCCGATCGTGACGCTCTTGTTCGCGATTTGCGGAATGAGCACCGACGCGCCGGCGAAATTCTTGAAATCCAGTTCCAGGTTCTCTTCCTTGAAGAACCCCAATTCGATGGCGGCAAACACAGGACCGAACGTCAGGCTCGTCGCGGTAGCCTGCCCCACCACAATCTTCTCCTGCGCATTCGCAACGGCACTGTTTGCTGCAAGAGCAAGAAGGGTTGCAAAGCTGGCGCGAAGTACGCGTTCCAGAACAGTTTTTGCCATTGTCAGGTTCGCTCCGTTGCGTTCGATCTACGCAAAAGACGTAACACGCAGCTTGAAATTAGAATTCCGAATACGCTTCTGGCGCAGAAATTTTATGCTGCGAGCCGAGAACCGCTCGACATTTTCTGCAGGCGACGCAGAGCGCATAAACGCATAAAATTTACGCATCGCCGCACTATTTTGCGCTGCACATGAGCAGGCCAACGGCAGATCGCTTTATCCGCCCTGCATTAGCAAGAACGCTGCGAGGTATTCATCGCCGCACTGCACAAGAGATCACCATCGGCGGCAGAAAAATGCCCGGATCGCACGATCCGGGCATTGCAAATCGAATCTAACGGCTATGCCGTATTTATACCGGCGCAGGAGCAAGCATCCTACTTCAACGATTTCGCCTTTTTCTGAATCTCGGCAGGATCAAAATCGTTGAAGTCTTTGACGAACTTGTTCGAGTAGATCGGTTTCAGATCGATGTCCTTGGACGTCAGCTCGCCGCCCGCGTGCAGAATGTCCACGTAATCGCGCCACACGCTGTCGGGATAAGTGCCGAACTCACGCTTCGTCCCGGCCGGAAAATAGGTGTAACTCTTCATGCGGGATTGCAGGACATGCAGCCCCGCCTTCAGCGCCGCTTCATCGCCCATGGTTGTTGGCTTGAGCGTCGGGTTGTGCTTCCAGAAATTCCGCACGCAGAACTCCGGGTTCGCTTCGCACACGATGACGCCTTTCGTGAAAGCACGGCCGAAACCGATCACGAGCTTGGGGTTATCGCGAAGCGTGTCCTGATGCGCGACGAAGCCATTCGAGAACAGATCCCTGTACTTCCGCGGAACTTCCAGCGTTCTCAGTTTGACGCCGGTCGTTTCGAAGGTGGCTATATTCGAATCGAAGGTGTTGTAAGCGTCAGCATCGCCATTGGTAACGGCCCGGAACGCCGGAGCGCCGACCCCGATCGGCACGAAAGAATAGTCCTTGGTCAGCTCCATGCCGATGTCGCGGAGCATGGCGCGTGTCAGCGGAACATTCGCGTTGGCGATTGCGCCGATACCGATCTTCTTCCCTTTCAGGTCAGCAAGCTTCTTGATCGGACTGCTGTCGAGCACCACGGTTTCCCAGATCGAACCGCGCGCGGCGTTGTAGAAGAAAACCAGCGGCAGCGGATCCTTGCCCGGCTGACGGGAGAGAATGACGGTTTCGACCGCCGTGAAGCCGAACGTGACCTGCTTGCTTGCGATCTGCGGCTGCAACACCGAGCCACCCTTGAAATTCAGATGTTCGAGCTCGATGCCTTCCTCCGCAAAATAGCCCAGTTCTTGCGCCGCGAAGATGGGCGCGAAGGTCATGCTGGTGCTCGTCACCTGGCCGAGACGTACTTTCTCCAGCGCCTTCTGCGCAGACGCCGGCACGGCGAGTGCGACCGAGAGCATGATCGACGAAACCGCCATGAGCCCAACACGGCGGGTATTGCTCGACATAGTCATTCGTAACCTCCGAAGGTGAACGGCTTGAACAATCAATTCAGTCTAAGCGATGCAATATCCACGCCGGCGCATTCGCCCGGCGGGATCAATCGAGATCCTCGACTCCAGCAGGACGGCGCGGGTCGAGCCCGAACAGTTTTGCGGCATTGAGGCCGAGAATGTTTCGCTTGGCTTGCTCCGACAGGAACGGCAAATCGAAAATCGTTCCCGGCGTATCGAAATCGAAATGCGGCCAGTCTGACGCGTAAAGCAGCTGCGTTTCCGCATTGATCATTTCAAGCGTGAGCTGAAGCGCCTTCATGTTGCTGCGCTCCATCGGTTGCGAGGTGTACCAGCAGTTCTCGCGCATGTAGTCGCTCGGCATGCGCTTCAGCAGCGGCGCCTCCGACTGGCGCATCAGGTACTGATCGTCCAGCCGCTGCATGAGCGCCGGAATCCATGACAATCCGCTTTCGATCCAGATGCTTTTCAGTTTCGGAAACTTCTCGGGAATGCCGCTGAGAATCCAGTTCGTCATGTGGACCATGTTGCACCACACGAAGCCCAGCGCATGCATGCCGAGGAACGTCGACACCGTCGAGAGCGAAGGGTCCTGCCAATGATAGGCGGCATGAAACGCAACCGGCTTGCCGGTTTCTTCGATCATCCGGTAAAGCCGCATGTATTCATTGGCGTGCACCGGCTTGTGCCGCACGCTGGTAATGCAGAATCCGATCACGCCTTTCTTGTCGGCGTATTCTTCGACGATCCTGCACGACTCTTCCGGCGAATTGAACGGCAGATACACCAGGCTCACGATGCCGGGATCGACCGAAAGAAGTTTCTCGACCATCCAGCGGTTGTAGGCACGGGCGAGAATGACTTCCATGTCCGGCTGCGGGTGCAGGCCGAGGTGCAACATATTGGCGGGGAACACCACCATGTAATCGACCGCAAGACCTTCCATCGCGCGCCGCGTCAGCACGACGTCGCGATGCACCTTGGTATTCTTCACGGTCTCGCGCCGGTCGGCCTGATGGGTAATGCGGCCGCCGACGTCCTGATAGCGCAGGCCGAAATCGCCGTTCAGCCCATAGGCTGTGCCACCGTGCCGCTCGTTGTGATAAAGCTGCGCCTGAAAACGCAGCACGGGATCTTCGATGTATTCGACGATCTCCTTCCACGACACGGTTTCCACATGGTGGGCATCCATGTCGCAGATCAGCCAGTCGTTGTAGCCCTTCTTGATCGCTTCCTGCCTCGCTCTCGCAAGCAGCTGACGCGTATCCGTGTAGGTGCTTACTTCCTGAACCGGCAATTCTTCCGGCAGGGCGAATTTCCGCTCGGCGATATTCATCTTGCAAACTCTTCTTGTTTTTCGATTGCCACTGGCTCCTGCGGCAAGTCGTAATAATCTTCGGGCCGCCGGCGCGCCCATAACGCAAATTCGGTCGGGCCCAGACGGAGCGAGCGAAGCAATTCGGTCGCTGCGGTCAGCGCCTCGGTCGCCGTCACGATCTCATCGTATTGTCCGCCAAGCGGACGAAAAGTACGCCGCTCGCCACATTTCTCGGCGTAGAGTTTCACGGCCGCGGTGAAGAGCATCACGACTGCATGGTCGGAGATGCGGTCCGCCTCTCCCTTGTTGATGCTCTCGGCGGTTTTGCGCCAAATCAGTTCGGCCGCACGCTCGACGGCCGCATAGGGATCGTTTTCGAGATCGCGCTGGAGTGCGTCAGACATCGACCATCACCTCGCCATTTTCGACAAAGACTTTTACGGGCCGCAGCGTCCAGCGCTGGGCGCCGGTACTTTTACCGGTGCGGATATCGAATTCGGTTCCGTGCCAGGGGCAAACGATGTTGAGCTTTTCTTCGTTAAAACGCCGGCCGTGGCTGCGGCGATTTTCGTCCACGACCTCTTCGACCAGATTGTACATTCGACCCTGACAGACGGGCCCACCCTGATGCGGACAGCGATTGTGCCAGGCGTAGTAATCGCCCTGCAGATGGAAAATGCCGATCTCCACGCCGTCGATTGAGACGACCTTCTTGCCCGCCTCGACCAGTTCGCTCGCCGGACAAACTTTAATTGCAGCCATGCTTCGTCACTCCGCAGAGACCACCGGTGGTCCTTGCACTTTGTAGGAGTTCAAAGCATGAGAAGCCTCTTGCGCATTATCAAGAATACGATTCTCATATATTGATAATGATCAAGATGACTTGCTGTGCAGCGCAACGTCATTTTCTGAGCAGTCCGCATAAAACCGCTGTAATTCCAGAAAGCGAGGAATGAAAAAACAAACGAAACAGATCAGGCGGCTCAAAAAAAGAACGGCCGGCATAGCCGCCCGGCAGGGCAAGAACCAGCGCACCGGCTCCGCCAATCGCGTGCTACAGATTCTTTCGCTGTTCGCCACCGGCCCCGCGCAAGCGAGTGTTGAGGAAATTTCCATTGCAATCGGCGTCCCGAAGAGTTCGGCCTATCGCTATGTAAAGATTCTGAAGGATGCCGGCTTCATTGCAGAAATTGGCAATGGGCGGCTCGAGGTGTCTCCTCTCTCGACTGGCCTTGCCCGCAACTCCAAGCTTACCGGAAACCTGATTTCCAACGCCCGTCCGGTGATGCAGCGGCTCACGCAAGGATCGCGGGAACTGACCTTGCTGGTGAAGCGCTCGGGTCATTTCGGCGTTTGCATCGAAAGCTGCGAGTCCATCATGCCGCTTCGCTATACTTTCGAAGTCGGCGCGACGTTCCCGCTGCACCAGCCCGGAGCGCTGCGCCGCTCGCTGCTCGCTTATGCCTCCGAAGACGAGCAGGAACGAATCCTGAGCAATGCGATGCATTCCGACCCGCAGTTCAAACCGCAGCGGAATGCGCTGCGACGCGAACTGGAGACCATCCGGCAACGCGGCTACGCGGAAAGCCAGACGGAGATCACGCCCGACCTGTGGGGCATCTCCGTGCCTATCATAATCGGCGAAACCTCGAACAGCGCGCTGGTTTTGCTCGCGCCAGCTTACCGCATCAACGCCACTGAAAAATCCCGGTTGCGAAGTGCAATTCGCGGCGCCGCCAAAGAAATTTCAAGTCAGCTCGAAAGCATGACATAAGCGACGAGAGCAAAAAAAACAGCCAAACGAAAAGCCGGCGAGCGGGGTGCCCACTCGCCGGCTTCTTTGATAATCGCGGCTTTGCTACGCCGTGGAACCGGGCAAACCCGTGATCCGAATTCCGGCATCGGGGATCTTGTACTTGCGGTTGATCGAAATCAGTACCGAGGTCAGGCTTTCCGCCACGACCGAATTCGCAAGAACGCCGACATCCACGCCCCGCAATCCGGCCTCGTTGGCCAGTTCAATTCCGACCTGCCTCGCCTCCACGTCGTCACTGGCGACGAGCACGTCGCAATCGATGCGATAGCTCAGTTCCTTGAGCTTGTGCGCCGAGACATTCTGAAACGCGGAGACAACCTTGGTTTGATCGCCCAAGAGCTTCTGGATGGCGACGACGCAGGAATCCGTTTCCGGCAGCTGCACCATCGATACTTTCGGCGGTACGAGCGGCACCGTCACGTCGATCAGGATTTTTCCCTTCAGGGCATCCTGCAGTTCTTCGACGGTCGGCTTCTGCGCGGAAAACGGAACGGTGAGCACCACGATCTCAGCGGCGAGCACGCCGGCACGGCTGTCCATTCCTGCCACGTTCTGCTTTCCGGTCAGGGCATTGAGCGATTCCGCGGCAGCCACGGCCTTGCTCACGTTCCGCGATCCGATGATGACGCGATGACCGTGCGCCGCCCAGCGGGCAGCCAGCCCACCGCCTTCGGCGCCGGTGCCGCCTACGATACAGATCGTTCGCAATCCTGCACTCACATTAGCCTCCAACTTCCATTTCGATTTTACGCGTCGCTGTTTTCTGCTTGCCTACGAAAGGATCCAGCACCAGATCCGTCAGCTCTGTGGCGGCAAAGCTCTTCTCCCGCCGCTCTGCCGAAACCTTCGCATAGAGTGTCGTGCGCTGTTCAGGCACCCGCTGCAGGGAACGAATAATATCCTCCAGCCGCTCCGGCCCAAGCTCCTGACCGTGCTGCGTGCCCGCCGCCCGCGAGATGCTCTCGTTCATCAAGGTCCCGCCAAGATCGTTGGCGCCACCACGCAACAGCGCGCCGGCTCCATCCGGTCCCACTTTCACCCAGGACGCCTGAACGTTCGGAATCAAAGGATGCAGGACCAGCCGCGCGAGCGCATGCATCAAACGCACTTCGCGCCAGGTCGGGCCCTTCCGGGCCTGACCGCGCAGAGACATCGGCGCTTCCATATGCACGAAAGGCAGCGGCACGAATTCGGTGAAGCCGCCGGTATCGGCCTGCAGATTACGGACGCGCAGCAGATGCCGCGCCCAATGCCGGTAGCCCTCGATATGGCCGAACATCACGGTCGCGGT
>CAUJKG010000290.1 GCA_963205465.1 Pseudomonadota bacterium
CAGGCGCTCTATCTCGTGCCCGCGATCTTCGTACTGATTGCGACTTCCATGCTCGATCCGCGGCAGATCCGCCGCGTCGCGCTGATCGTGTTCGCGGTGAGCGTGGTGCTGGTCGCGCTGACGCCCTTCATGGGCGCGGAAATCAAGGGCGCGCGGCGCTGGCTCTCGATCCTTGGTTTCAGCTTGCAGCCGTCGGAGTTTCTGAAACCCGCCTTCATCGTGCTGACGGCCTGGGTGTTCTCCGAAGCCAAGCGCAACCCGCAGATGCCTTCGACCGCGATGGCGGTGGCTTCGCTTGGGCTCGTCGTATTCCTGTTGGTGCGCCAGCCTGACTTCGGCCAGACCGTGCTGATTTCGCTGGTGTGGTGCGCGCTCTTCTTCGTCTCGGGCCTGCGCTGGATCTGGGTCGGCGGCATCGGCGGTGCCGCGCTAACTTCGCTGGTGATCGCCTATTACTCGATCCATCACGTGCGCTCGCGCATCGACCGCTTCCTCAATCCGGAATCCGGTGACACCTTCCAGATCGACACGGCGATCGAATCCTTCATGCGCGGCGGCTGGCTCGGCCGCGGTCCGGGCGAGGGTACGGTGAAGCGCATCCTGCCGGACGGACATGCCGACTTCATTTTCGCGGTCGGCGCGGAAGAGTTCGGCATCGTGTTGTGCCTGATCCTGGTCGCGCTGTTTTCCTTCGTGGTGCTGCGCGCGCTCTGGCATGCGTCGCGCGAGGAAGATCCGTTCGTGCGGCTCGCGATTGCTGGGATTGCGCTTCTGTTTGGCCTGCAGTCCACCATCGCGATGTCGGTGAACCTGCATCTCATTCCGTCGAAAGGCATGACCTTGCCTTTCGTTTCTTACGGCGGCTCGTCGCTGATCTCGCTCGCTTTCGGCATGGGCATGCTGATCGCGCTGACGCGCAAACATCCGCGGCTGCGCGACGTCGAGGCGGAGTACGAAGCCGAGGGCGCGCGGGCATGAGCGACGGCGCGAAAGCGCCGCTGATCCTGTTGGCGGCGGGCGGAACCGGCGGGCATCTGTTTCCTGCCGAAGCGCTGGCTACCGTCCTGGTCGCGCGCGGCTGCCGCGTCGATCTCGTTACCGATCATCGCGTCTCGGCCTATCTCGGCCGGTTTCCGGCCGGCGACGTGCATGTCGTGCCGGCCGACACGTTGCGGGGCGGCAACCCATTGCGGCTCGCGCTCACTTTGTTCCGGCTCGGGATCGGCACACTGCGTTCGATCTTTCTGTTGCTGAAGCTCCGTCCCAAGGCGGTGATCGGATTCGGTGGCTACCCGACGCTGCCGCCGATGATTGCGGCCAAGCTCCTGTTCATTCCGACCGTCATCCATGACGCGAACGCGGTGATGGGCCGTGCCAACCGGCTGATTGCGAAGTTCGCCAGTGCGATTGCGACCGGCTATCCGCGGGTTGCGGGTGCTGCGATGGAAAAGAAGGCGACACATACCGGCAATCCGATCCGGCTCGCGGTCGCAGAGGCAGCGGCGCAGCCCTATCCTGCGATTACCGAGACGTCGCCGCTGAACCTCGTGGTGTTCGGCGGCAGCCAGGGCGCTCGCGTGATGAGCGAGATCGTGCCCGCCGGCGTCGCGACACTCGACGAGAAGCTGCGCGCGCGTCTCAGGATCGTGCAGCAGTGCCGCGCGGAAGACCTGCCGGAAGTGCAGGGCGTCTATCGGCAGCACAACATTCACGCCGAGCTTGCGCCGTTCTTCTCCGATCTGCCTGCAAAAATCGCGGCCGCGCATCTCGTGATCGGCCGCTCCGGGGCAAGCACGGTTTCCGAGCTTGCCGCGATCGGGCGGCCCTCGATTCTGGTGCCGCTGCCCGGTGCGATCGATCAGGATCAACTCGCCAATGCGCGCTCGCTTGCCGAAACCGGAGGCGCACTCCTGAGCTCGCAGAGCGAATTCACACCTGCGCGGCTCGCCACCGAATTGACGCGATTGTTCTCCGATCCTGTGGCGTTGCCGGCGATGGCGAAAGCCGCAAAGGCGGAAGGCCGGGCCGATGCCGCCGAACGGCTTGCCGATCTGGTCCTCAAGGTGGCAGGAGTAGCGCCGTAATCACTGGCGCAGGTTCGATGAAGCTTCCCCTCAAACTCGGTACGATTCATTTCATCGGCATCGGCGGGATCGGCATGTCCGGTATCGCCGAGGTGCTGGCCAATCTCGGCTACTCGGTGCGCGGCTCGGACGTGTCCGATAGCGCGAACGTCAAGCGGTTGCGCGAGCACGGCATCGAGGTCGCGGTCGGCCACAAGGCGGAGAACGTCGAAGGCGTGGAAGTCGTTGTGGTTTCTTCCGCGATCAAGCGCGACAACCCCGAACTGATCGCCGCGCGCGCAAAGCGCCTGCCGGTGGTGCGCCGCGCGGAAATGCTTGCGGAGCTGATGCGGCTCAAATCCTGCATCGCGATCGCGGGCACGCATGGCAAGACCACGACCACCTCGATGGTCGCCGCACTCCTGGACGGAGGTGGGTTCGACCCGACCGTCATCAACGGCGGCATCATCAACGCTTACGGCACCAATGCGCGGCTAGGCACCGGCGACTGGATGGTGGTGGAAGCTGACGAATCCGACGGCACGTTCCTGAAGCTGCCGGCGAATGTCGCGATCGTCACGAATGTCGATCCCGAGCATCTCGATCACTTCGGCACTTTCGACGCGGTGAAGAAGGCGTTCCGCTCTTTTGTCGAGAACGTGCCGTTCTATGGTTTCGCGGTCATGTGCATCGATCATCCGGTGGTGCAGGATCTGGTTGGCACGATCTCCGACCGCCGCGTCATCACCTATGGCGAGAACCCGCAGGCCGATGCGCGGCTCGTAGACGTGAAGCTCGAAGGCGGCATCGCGCAGTTCGGCGTGTTGTTTCAGGCGCGCGAAGGGCGCGTCGCGCATCACATCAAGAACCTGAAACTGCCGATGCCGGGGCATCACAACGCGCTCAACGCCACCGCCGCGATTGCGGTCGCGCACGAGCTCGGGATCAACGACGATAAAATCCGCGCCGGGCTTGCGAGCTTCGGCGGCGTCAAGCGCCGCTTCACGCGCACCGGCGAATGGAACGGCGCGATCATTTTCGACGACTATGGGCATCACCCGGTCTAGATCGCGGCCGTGCTGAAAGCCGCGCGCGCTTCCACGCAAGGCAAGGTCATCGCGGTGGTGCAGCCGCATCGCTATACGCGGCTCCAGGCGCTGTTCGATCAATTCTGCACCTGTTTCAACGACGCCGATCACGTGATCGTGGCGCCGGTCTATGCTGCGGGCGAGGCGCCGATTACGGGCGTCGATCGCGATGCGCTGGTGGCAGGCATGCGCGCGCGCGGGCATCGCGATGTCGCGCCGCTCGCAGGGCCGGAAGAACTCGCCGGCAAGATCGCGGCACTCGCGAAGCCGGGCGACTACGTGGTCCTTCTTGGTGCCGGGAACATCACGCAATGGGCTTACGCGCTGCCGGGTGAGTTGGCGGCGAAGTAATGGTCTTTCCCGATCTTCTTCCCGAACTTTCTGCCGCAGCACCGAAGCTGCGCGGGCGGTTGCTTGCCAACCAGCCGCTTACCGAGATCACCTGGTTTCGGGTCGGCGGGCCGGCGCAAATTCTCTTCACGCCTGCGGACGAAGAGGACCTCGCTTACTTTCTCGCAAGCGTGAAAGATCATCCTGTCACCGTTATCGGCCTTGGTTCGAACCTGATCGTGCGTGATGGCGGCGTGCCCGGCATCGTGGTGCGGCTCGCGCGCGGCTTCAACGAAGTGAAGGTCGAAAGCGATCTCGTCATCACCGGCACTGCCGTGCCGGACGTGAAGGTGGCGCGTGCCGCGGCGGATGCCGCGCTTGCGGGTCTTGCCTTCTATCGCGGCGTGCCGGGTGCGATCGGCGGTGCGCTGCGCATGAATGCGGGCGCCTATGGCGGCGAGACCAAAGACGCGCTGATGGAAGCGCGCGCCATCGACCGCAAGGGCAATCTCCACGTGCTGTCGAATGCCGACATGGGATTCACCTATCGCCACTCGTCGCCGCCCGACGATTTCATTTTCACGCGCGCGATCTATCGCGGCACGCCGGGTGATGCCGCTGTGATCGCCGCGGAAATGGATGCGATCACGGAGCGGCGCGAGGCGACGCAGCCGATCAAGAGCCGTACGGGCGGCTCGACCTTCAAGAATCCGCCCGGCCACAAGTCATGGCAGTTGATCGACGCCGCCGGATGCCGCGGGTTGATCGTCGGCGACGCGCAGGTTTCGGAACTGCATTGCAACTTCCTCATCAATCGCGGCAATGCGACCGCCGCGGATGTCGAAGGGCTCGGCGAGGAAGTGCGCCGCCGCGTGAAGGAAAATTCGGGCGTCGAGCTCGAATGGGAAATCAAGCGAATCGGCGTGACACCCGATAAGGTTCCGGCATGACGAAACACGTCGCGGTTCTGATGGGCGGCTGGTCGGCGGAGCGGGAAGTCTCGCTTCGCTCCGGCAAGGCGTGCGCCGACGCGCTGGAAGGCGAAGGCTATCGCGTCACCCGTGTCGACGTGCAGCGGGACATCGCGCAGGTGCTGGCCGGGCTAAAGCCGGACGTCGCCTTCAACGTGCTGCATGGCGTGCCGGGCGAAGACGGCACCATCCAGGGTGTGCTGGAGGTGCTCGGCATCCCCTATACCCATTCGGGCGTGCTCTCCTCGGCGCTGGCCATGGACAAGGGGCAGGCGCGAATCATCATGGCCAATGCCGGCGTTCCGGTCGCAGAAGGTAGGGTCGTGACCCGTGCCGAGGCGGCGAAGGACCATGTCTTGCCGCGGCCCTATGTCCTGAAACCCGTCGCGGAAGGTTCCAGCGTCGGCGTGTTCATCGTCACGGAAGATCACCAGCATCCGCCGCAGGAACTGACGCGGGCCGACTGGCCGCACGGCGAAACCCTTCTGGCAGAACGCTACATCCCGGGTATGGAACTCACCTGTGCGGTCATGGGCGACGAGGCGCTCGACGTCATCGAGATCGAGGCGGCGACCCGGTTCTACGATTATGAGGCGAAATATGCGCCCGGCGGCTCGCGCCACATTCTTCCTGCGAGAATTAAACTAAATATTTACCAGAAAGCGCAGATTCTGGCCCTTAAGGCGCACCGCGCCCTCGGCTGCCGGGGAATTAGCCGGGCGGATTTTCGCTTTGATAACCGTGAAGACGGTTCGGGCGAGCTTTTCTGCCTCGAAGTGAACACCCAACCCGGAATGACCGAGACGTCGCTGGTGCCCGAACTTGCCGCATATCGCGGCATGTCGTTTGGCGGGCTAGTGCGATGGATCGTGGAGGACGCTTCCCTGAACCGATGAGCCGCCGGGTTTCCCCGGCCGGTGTGCTGTCGGCTGCGTCTCCTTCGAAATTCTCACTTCTGTTCCGCCGCGTCGTCGTCAATCTCTCGCACCGTAAATCGGTCCGCGTTGCGGAAGTGCTGCTTGCGCTTGCGGTGGTCGGCGGTGCTGCGCTGTTCGGCGCGATGCGCGGCGGGCACATGCCGGCCGTTGCGGAATTCGCCAAGGATGTCGGCGATCGCATCGCGTATGTCGCAGGTTTTGAAATCGCCGATGCCGACGTGCGCGGGCACAATCGTCTGCGCCGCGACCAGATTCTCGCTGCCGCAGGCATCAACGCACATACTTCGCTCGTGTTGCTCGACGCCGATGCCGCGCGCGACAAGCTCAAAAGCAATCCGTGGATCGCCGATGCCGTGGTCCGCAAATATTATCCGAACAAGATAGAGATCGAAGTCACCGAACGCGAAGCCTTCGCGCTGTGGCAGCGTAACGGCAAGCTCGCGATCGTTGCGCGCGACGGCACAGTCCTCGAAGAGGTTACCAGCGGCCGTCCGGAAAAACTTCCGCTCGTGGTGGGCGAGGGTGCTGCGAAGACGGCGGCCGAATTTCTCGCCGTGCTCGACCGCTTTCCTTCGATCCGGGCGAATGTCTATGGCGCGGTGTTCGTCGCCGAGCGGCGCTGGAATCTGCGCATGACCAACGGCGTCGACGTGCGGCCTCCCGAAAGCAATCTGATCGTGGCCTTCGAGGCGCTGCAGAAGCTCGCGGACGAACAGAAAATTTTCTCGCGCGATATCGAGATGATCGATCTGCGCATTCCGGGCCAGGTCGCCGTGCGCATGTCGGCTGCGGCTGCCGCGGCCTATGACGAGCAACGCAAGCCTGCGAAGACCAAGAAGGGCGCGTCATGAAGGGTCTCGTTCGCGGCCTCGCCCCTCGCATGAAGCCGATCGGCAACAAGCGCTCGACCATTGTCGCAGCACTCGACATCGGCACGAGCAAGATCGCCTGCATCATCGCGCGGTTGAAATCCGACCGCAGCCCCGACATGCCGCGCAATCGCACGCATGCGGTGGAAGTCATCGGCTTCGGTCACACGCGCGCACACGGCATCAAGGCCGGCACGGTCGTCGATATCGAGGCCGCCGAAGAATCGATCCGCCGCGCTGTCGATAAGGCGGAGCGTTCGGCCAAGGTCGAGATCGCTTCTGTCGTGCTTTCGGTGACCGGCGGCCGCCTCGGCAGCGAATCCTTTGCGGCATCCGTGCGGGTGCCGGGCAGTTCGGTCGAAGGCGGTGATATTGCGCGCGTGCTCGACGCCGCGAGCCAGCATTCGGTCCGCGATGGCCGCGCCGTACTGCACTCGATCCCGATTGCCTATCATCTCGACGATGTGTCCAACATTCAGGATCCGCGCGGCATGCTCGGCCGCGATCTTGCGGTCGATCTGCATGTCGCGACCGCCGACTATCCGGCGCTGCAGAACCTCATTCTCTGCGTCGAGCGTTGCCATCTTTCGGTCGAAGGCATGATCGCCGCTCCTTACGCTGCAGGCATTGCCGCGCTTTCGGACGATGAAGCCGAACTCGGCGCGACCGTGATCGATCTTGGTGCCGGCACGACGACGCTTGCCGCCTTCATCAACGATACTTGCGTGCACATGGATGGCATCGCAGTCGGCAGCTACAACGTCACGCTCGATCTTGCGCGCGGCCTTTCCACGAAGCTCTCGGAAGCCGAGCGCATCAAGACGCTCTATGGCGACGTGATCGAAGGCAGCTCCGATCATATCGATCTGATCATGGTGCCTGCGATCGACGGCACCGGCCCCGGCATCGGTCATTCGGCGACGCGCGCGCAGGTGATCCGCATCGTGCGGGCGCGGATCGACGAGATTTTCGAAATGCTGCACGAGCGCATGCAGGCCGCCGGCATTCTCAATCTCACCGGCCGCCGCATCGTGCTGACCGGCGGCGGTGCGCAGCTTGGGGGGCTCGGCGAACTTGCAAGCCGCGCTTTCAACGCCAGCGTTCGGGTCGCTGCGCCGCGTGGCATCAAGGGTCTTCATCACGCCGCGCAGACGCCGGCTTTCGCAACGGCGGCGGGTCTTGCCGCCTATCCGCAATTCGCAGAACGCGAGCAT
>CAUJKG010000291.1 GCA_963205465.1 Pseudomonadota bacterium
TTGCGCACCATGACCCAGCGCACGTAGTCGAGCACTTCGACGCCGCTCTGGTTGAACCCGGTCGAGCGGACATAGACCACGCCGGAAGTCCGCTTCGCGTTCTCGCGGAGCCCGATTACCTCGGACACGGCCGTCAGCGTATCGCCGGGATACACCGGCGACAGAAAACGGCAGGCGGCATAGCCGAGATTGGCCACCGCATTCAGCGAAATGTCCGGCACCGTTTTTCCGAACACGATATGGAAAACCAGAAGATCGTCGATCGGCGCGCGCGGATATCCGATCGCCCTGGCAAAGCTCTCGGCCGACTGCACGGCAAAGCGCGTACCGTAAAGCGCCGAATAGAGCGAAACGTCGCCGTCGGTGATGGTGCGCGGCGTCGCATGATGGATGACCTGACCGAGCGAAAAATCCTCGAAGAAATTTCCCGCCGTGGTCTTGGTTTTGGTGACGACCGGATTCATTGCGCGGCCTCCCGTTCCCGGATCGCATCAGCGACCGCGACGGTCCGCTTTGCGATTTCCGCATGAAGAATCTCGTACATCCGTCCGTCGATCTGCAGCACGCCTTTGCCGCGGTTCTCCGGCTGCTCGAATGCGCTCACGACCTTGCGGGCATTCAGAACCTCTTCCTCGCTCGGCGAGAACGCTTCGTTACAGGGCGCGATATGACTGGGATGGATGATGGTCTTGCCGTCGAAACCGAGGTCGCGCGCCTGCGTGGCCTCTTCCTTCAATCCGTCGATATTCGCGATGTCGTTGTAAACCCCGTCGATCACGTCGATGCCATAGGCCCGTGCGGCGGCAACCGAACTTGCGAGAAAGGGGGTCAGGCCCGCGCGGCCGCGCGTGATTCTGGCGCGCGTTTCTTTTGCGTAATCGTTGGTGCCGAGAATGAAAACGGAGAGACGGGTCTTGTCGTCTTTTGCCGTCGCGGCAATCTGCTCGAGACGAAAAGCCGAAAGCGCGGTTTCGATCATGATCCAGATACGCATGGCGCCGTCTGCACCCACCTGGGCCAGCGCCCGCGCAATGTCATGCATTTCGTCGGCCGAAGAAATTTTGGGAACCAGGATGGCGTCGGGCTTTGCCTCAGCGGCCGCCCGGAAATCGTCCATGCCCCACGGGGTGGAAAGGCCGTTCACGCGGATCGCGATCTCGCGCTTGCCGTAGCCGCCCGCCTTTACCGCGGCGGTCACCTGCTCGCGCGCGGAAACTTTCGCGTCGGGCGCTACCGCGTCTTCCAGGTCGAGAATGAGCGCATCGGCGGCAAGCATACGCGCCTTCTCCAGCGCGCGGGCATTGGAACCCGGCATGTAAAGCACGCTTCTGCGCGGACGGATGGATGTTGGCATGAGCGAGCCCCCTTCAATTTGCATATGTCCTAGCGCCCGTGCATCCCGCATGCCAAGCCCTTGACGCGCGGGCGCGGGTGCTTTCTTTCGTAGGAGACGGCGAAGTAGAACGCGCAGAGGAACCGGAAACGTGGATTTTCCCGAACGGCTGACCGCAGGCTATCTAAACTTTCTGCAAACCCGGCTCCCGGAAGAGCAGTATCGCTTCAAGGATCTCGCGACCCGCGGCCAGAAGCCCGAGATCATGGTGATCGGCTGCTGCGACAGCCGCGTGTCGCCGGAAGTTATTTTCGACGCCGCACCCGGCGAGCTTTTCGTCGCGCGCAATGTCGCGAACCTGGTGCCGCCTTATTCGCCGGACGGGGCCACCCGCGCGGTTTCGGCCTCGCTCGAATTCGCGGTGCAGGCGCTGCGCGTCGAACACATCGTCGTCCTTGGACATGCGCAATGCGGCGGCATTGCCGCGCACGCCAATCATATCGAGCCGCTTTCCCCCGGCGACTTCATCGGCAACTGGATGAAGCTGATCGAACCCGCGGTACAGAAGATGAAACGGCGCGGACACAACGAAAGCGAACGCGAATATCTGACAAGGCTTGAGCAGGCGTCCGTTCTGCTCACGATCGAGAATCTCATGACGTTCCCGTGCGTGAGTATTCTCGTCAATAAGGGCAAGCTGAAACTGCACGGCGCTTATTTCGGCGTCGCGCAGGGAGACCTGCTCGTCCACGACCCCGCCCAGGGAAAGTTTGTGCCAGTCGCGAAGGCCGAACACGCGGCAGCGCTCGCTGCGCCGAGGTTTTAATTTCTCGTCGTCCCAAACAATAAAAAGGCCGGGGCAAGCCCGGCCTTTTCTGTTCTAGGCGAGAAGATTGCTTACGCCGCCTTCTTCTTCGGCTGCACCAGCTTGCGGTTGACCAGCACTTCCGCGATCTGAATCGCATTCAGCGCGGCACCCTTGCGCAGGTTGTCCGATACGCACCAGAAGTTCAGGCCGTTCTTCACGGTATGGTCTTCGCGGATGCGCGAGATATAGGTTGCATCTTCGCCGGTAGCCTCGAATGGCGTGACGTAGCCTTCGTCCTCACGTTTATCGACTACGAGAATGCCCGGCGCTTCGCGCAGGATTTCGCGGGCCTGATCGGCCGAAAGCGAATTTTCGGTTTCGATGTTCACCGCTTCCGAGTGGCCGACGAATACCGGCACGCGCACGCAGGTCGCGGTCAGCGCGATGTTGGGATCGAGAATCTTCTTCGTCTCGATCTCCATCTTCCACTCTTCCTTCGTGTAACCGTCCTCGCGGAACACATCGATGTGCGGAATGACGTTGAAGGCGATGCGCTTGGTGAACTTCTCCGGCTCGACCGAGCCGTTCACGTAGATCGCCTTGGTCTGATTGAAGAGCTCGTCCATCGCGTCCTTGCCCGCGCCCGACACCGATTGATAGGTCGAGACCACGACACGCTTGATCTTGGCGGCGTCATGCAGGGGCTTCAGCGCCACCACGAGCTGCGCGGTCGAGCAGTTCGGGTTCGCGATGATGTTCTTCTTGGTAAAGCCCGTGATCGCATCGGCGTTCACCTCCGGAACGATCAGCGGCACCTCGTCGTCATAGCGCCAGCACGACGAGTTATCGATGACGACACAACCCTGCGCGCCGATCTTGGGCGACCACTCCTTCGAGACCGAGGAGCCGGCCGACATCAGGCAGAAGTCGGTGTCCGAAAAATCGAAATGCTCGAGCGCTTTGCATTTGAGCACGCGGTCGCCATAGGAAACCTCGACACCGAGCGAGCGGCGCGACGCCAGCGCCACGACCTCGTCCGCGGGGAACCCGCGCTCGGCAAGGATATTGAGCATTTCACGGCCGACGTTCCCCGTCGCGCCGACTACGGCAACCTTGTAACCCATCGTTCACTCTGGCCGCGAAAAACGCGAGCACAGCTCCTGTCTTTAACCGGAATGCGGCGGGTTCTACGCGAGAAGGGAGGCATCGCCAAGCCTTGGAAACAAAGGGCAGGCAAAGCGTACAGGGATGACAAAAATGCACGGACAGGAGCCACTTTCCGTCTTCCGTCGACCGGAACCCGCCCCCGCACCGAAAAAACGCCCCACCCTCTCAGCCGCCCGTCGGCTCACGCTTTCCCGCGCGCTTGCCGCGATCTCAGCTGCGGTACTGCTGGCGATTATTGCCATGGATCTCGTCAGGCCGGCCCCTGCGAAATCGACCGTGGCGCAGGAGTCCCCGTCACGCGCGCCATGGATCGAGGTCACCCGCAGGAGCGGCGCCTTCGAACTGATTTCGCCGCAGCTTTCCGGCCTTGAACCGGTCTATCTGACGCGGCGGCATCGGAGCGGCAATGGCCGGCAGGACGTGGTTTCGTTTGGCGCGGCTGCGGACACCGCCCGCGCTTTCGTGCAACTTTCGATTTACCGTCCCGGCGGCGAAGGCGTGGTTTCACTGGATCCGCTGGAGGCAGTCGCCACCGCCGCAGCGACCGCCCGCATTGCCGCCGAACTGCAGGGCCCCGCAGGCAGCGTGCTGACCAAATTCGGAGAACTCACAACCGTCGAGATGCAGGTGAAAGCCGGCGGCAAAACCCGGAACTGCCTCGCAGCCACAGGCAAATTCGACGACCCCACGCTCGGTATGGTGGTCTGGTATTGCAATCCGGGCGAAGAGATCGTGGCGCGCGCCCGCTTTGCCTGTCTGCTCGACCGGGTGTCGCTCGGAAGCTCCGGCGGCAACGAGAAGCTGATCGATTTCTTTGCGAAGGCCGAGCGCAACCGCAGCTTCTGCGACGCCCGCAATTCGCTCTATGGTCACGCACCGCAGGTGCCTGACTGGATCGACACCAAAGCCAGCCCTGTGCTGCGAAAACTCAGCGCGCGCTGAGCTACTCAGAAAAAGATTCTAAGCTCTCGACCAAGCTTACCGGCCGAGGCTGTAAAACTCGTCATTCGGCCGCATGCTGGAAAGGTTCGCCATCCGGTTGGATAAACCGAAGAAGGCCGCAATCGCCGCGATGTCCCACACATCTTCTCGATCGAAACCATGCGCGGCGAGTGCATTGAAATCGCTCTCGACGATCCGATAAGCCTCGAACGTCACCTTCATGGCAAAATCGAGCATCGCCTTCTGACGATCGGTGATGTCCGCTTTTCGGTAGTTTACCGCAACCTGCTCCGCGATCAGCGGATTCTTGGCGCGTATGCGCAAGATGGCGCCGTGTGCGACCACGCAATACTGGCACTGGTTCGCGTTCGAAATGGCGACCACGATCATTTCCCGCTCGGCTTTCGTCAGTCCGCCTTCTTTCTCCATCAGCGCGTCGTGATAGGCCATGAAGGCGCGGAACTCGTCGGGACGCCGAGCCAGCACAAGAAATACATTCGGCACAAAGCCGGCCTTTTCCTGAACGGCCGCGATTTTGCTGCGGATGTCGTCAGGCATCTCTGCCAGCGATGGAACAGGGAAGCTGCTGATGGAAGCGCTTTTCGTCACGATGCTTAATCTCCAGAGAGAAGCACGGACGACGATACTACTGCTTCAGGAACGGATTCTGGAAGCCTCGCGGCGACGCCTTCGGCGGAAACGCCTTGGCAAGATAATTCAGA
>CAUJKG010000292.1 GCA_963205465.1 Pseudomonadota bacterium
GGTGCGAAGGCAGGGCATACGCATGAGCGCGCCATTCCGGAAGAAACCGCCATAGCCTTCACCTATGGTGGTTCGTCCTATGCCGTGATGATGGCGACGCCGCGCGACCTCGAGGATTTCGCGGTCGGATTCACGTTGACCGAAGGCGTTGCTGCTTCCGAAAGCGAGATCGAACATCTCGAAATCGTTCCCGAGGCATCGGGGATCGAGTTGCGCATGCGCCTCGTTGAATCCCGGGAACACGCTTACGCCGAACGCCGGCGGCATCTAGCGGGGCCGACCGGTTGCGGACTATGCGGGATTGAATCGCTGACGGAAGCCGTGCGCGTGCTGCCGAGAGTTTTAGCGCAGGAGGTCTTTACGCCTGCAGAAATCATGCGGGCGGTCGCGTCGCTCCCGCCGGCGCAATCGCTGAACAACGAAACCCGGGCCGCGCATGCGGCGGCGTTTTGGAAGCATGGACAGGGCCTGGTCGCCTTGCGCGAAGACGTCGGCAGACACAACGCGCTTGACAAGCTCGCGGGAGCGCTCGCGCGAAGCGGGGTGTCGCCCCGCGAGGGTATCGTGGTCGTTACCAGCCGTCTTTCCGTCGAAATGATCCAGAAGGCGGCGATGATCGGAGCGCCGCTGATCGTGGCGGTGTCCGCGCCGACGGCGCTCGCGCTGCGCACGGCGGACGAGGCGGGAATTTGCGTTATCGCCATCGCGCGCAGTGATGGTTTCGAAGTGTTCACGCATCCCGAGCGTATCGTGATGGAATCGCCCGAGGAGGCTGCAAATGTCGCATATGGGGCCTGACAAGCTGGTCTATATGGCCAATCAGATCGGCACGTTCTTCAAAGCCCAAGGCAGTGAAGACAACGCGATTGCCGGGGTTGCCGAGCACATCAAGAAGTTCTGGAATCTGCAGATGCGCAAATCGATCTATGCGCATATCGATAGGGGCGGCGAAGGGCTCAAGCCGCACGTAAAGGCCGCAATCGAAAAGCTGAAGCAGGCCGAAGCCGCGCACTGAGTTTTTCGACTGCCATTCGGCCGTTTCCGGCCGATGTCGCCACGCCGGAACAAGGTTTACCTGGCGCTTTGCAAGACTGCCGTTTCAAATCTAAAATTGCGGCTGTTTTGTTTTGTCGCCGCGATCGTGGCGCTGGGAATTGCCGATGAACGATATTTTCCGGTCCGACGAGCAGGGGGTTCCGCTCTGGGCGCAAGGGATGAGAAGCTCGGAAGGTTTCCGCAAGGAACAGGCGGAAATCAGCAAGCTCTGGAACCTTGTCGGTGTCACGACCGACGTTGCGAAGAACGGCGACTGGTTTCGTTCCACGCTCGGCGGCAAATCGATTTTCGTGCAGCGTTTCGACGACGAGTTGCGCGGATTTGAAAACGTCTGCGCGCATCGCTTTTATCCGATCCGCACTGCAGATAAGGGTAATGGCCCGGTCCGCTGCGGCTTCCATCATTGGCAGTATAACAAGGATGGTCTCGCGCTCGGCATCCCGAAATGTCAGGAGATGTTTGGCGTGATCCCGCGCGAACTGGATGCGCGGCTGCGGCCGGTCGAAATCGCGACCTGCGGAGTTCTCGTTTTCGCGCGCTTTCCGAGCAGGGAGCATCGCGAGACGCTGCAGGAATATCTCGGCACCGGCTACGATATTCTCGCCGCGATGTGGGGGCTGCAATCAGCGCCTTATGTCGAGAGCACCGAGGTCAAGGCGAACTGGAAACTCGGGCATCATATTTCGCTGGACGACTACCATATCGTCGCGGTGCATCCGAGCACCTTCGGCAAGAACGGATATTTGCCGCTCGATGTGGTGAAGTATTATCGCTTCGGCCGGCACAGCGCTTATTTCTATGGTGCCGAAGGTCCGGCGAATGGACCCGCGCTCGAGAAGATGGCACGCGAATGCCGCGAAGGAACGTATCGTCCCGACAACTACCGGATCCTCCAGTTCTTCCCGAACCTGGTCTGCCTGCATCTTTCAGCCGGGCTTACTTATTATGTGCTGATACAGCACTATATGCCCGTCGCGCACGATAGAACGATCCTGCGCAGCTATTACGCGGAAGCGCCGTTCCCCGCGCAGGATGGAAGTTTCCTCCAGGGCGTGGCGCGGCGGATCGCAAGGCCTTTCGTGCCTCATGTGCTGCCGTATTACATGCACAAGATCGTGCAGGAAGATAACGAGGTCTGCGAGCATATGCAGACGATCGTGCATCAGATCGACAAGCCGCAGGTTCTCGGCAAGCACGAGGAGCGGATCATCTGGTTCGAGGAGAACTACGCCGAGGTCGTCGGCAAGGCGTTGTAGGATCGCGACGGCTATCTGGTTCTCAACACTTCGTGGATTTTGGTCGCGAGTTGATCGACCGTGTAGGGTTTTACGATCAACTGCGCGTCGGCATCGACGACTCCGTTATGAACCACGGCATTATGCGTATAGCCGGTCGTGTACAGAACCTTGAGATGAGGGAAGTCTCTTAGCGCCTCGGTCGCGAGCGCCTTGCCGTTCATTCCCGGCATCACGATATCCGTGAACAGCAGGCTGACACCGGGGTGAGCGCGTAGCTTCCCGAGTGCCTCGTCGCCGGATTCCGCGTGGATCACCGTGTAACCGAGTTCGCGCAATGCAGTTACGCTGACGCCGCGGACGCGCGCCTCGTCTTCCACGACCAGAATGACATTCTCGACGCTACCCTGCGGAGATACGGCTTTTTCCTGCCGTGCCGCAATTTCTGCGCGCTGCGTGCGGGGGAGATAGATTTTTACTGTCGAGCCGACACCGGTCTCCGAATAAATCTGGATATGGCCGCCGCTCTGCTTCACGAAGCCGTAAACCTGCGACAACCCGAGACCCGTGCCTTTCCCGGAGGGTTTGGTCGTAAAAAAGGGATCGAAGGCGCGGTTCATCACCTCGTCGGACATTCCGGTGCCGGTGTCGGTGACTGCGATCAGCACATATTGCCCGGCGGTGACGTCGTTGCGCGTGGACGCGTAGTTTTCATCGAGATGACAGTTCGCAGTTTCGATCGTCAGCTTGCCGCCCTCGGGCATCGCATCGCGCGCGTTGACGCATAAATTCAGGATCGCGTTCTCGACCTCGCTGGCGTCCGCAAAAGTCCGCCAGAGGCCGCCGGCAAGGACCGTCTCCATCTCTATGGTTTCGCCGATGCTGCGGCGGATGAGTTCCGACATGCCGGCAACCGCTTTATTCAGATCAAGCGTTACGGGCATCAGCGGCTGTTGGCGGGAAAAGGCGAGGAGGCGACTCGTCAGGGTGGCGGCGCGTTGCGCGCCTTCCATTGCGGCGTCAGCGTATCGGCTTACGTCATTGTTGCCCTGCGCGAGGCGCTTCTGCATCAAGCTCAAGGAGCCAATGACGATCGCCAGCATGTTGTTGAAGTCGTGCGCGATGCCTCCGGTGAGCTGCCCGATTGCCTGCATCTTCTGCATCTGCCGCATCTGTTCGCCGGCTCGCTCGCGTTGCGCAACCAAATCCACGAGCGTGCGAATCTGTGCGCGATGCGCGGAAATGACGTAAGCCGCCAATAAAAGTACGAAGAGGATTGCGGCCAGTATCGACCATTGCAAAAGCCGGGCATTGTCGCTTGCCTCGGCGAGGCGCTCCTTGAGCGCGCGATCGTCGAAGGCGATCATGCGTGCGATCATCATGCGGACTTCATCCATGATGAGTTTGCCCTGATCGGTTTTCACGAGGTCGACCGCGCCGGCGCGATCGCCGCTCTTCATTTTCGCGATGGTGGTTTCGATCTCGGCAAACTTTGCGGCGGCGAGCTTGCGGATATTTTCAAGCTCTGGAAGCCGGGCAGAGCGGACCACGAGCTTTTCGATAGCGTCCATTTCCTCTTCGAAAGC
>CAUJKG010000293.1 GCA_963205465.1 Pseudomonadota bacterium
GAGGCTTTCACGAAGGCGGCGGTATCCGCTTCGAGCGCGTGACCGAAGGCGTAGTCGGCAGTGAGGAAGAACCAGGTGTCGAATCCCTGCTTCACCAGCGCGCTGCCGGTTCCCTTGGCGAGCGCATAGGTGTCGTAGGAATAGTGGATGCTGTTCGGCGTGCAGGCATCGTTGGTGATGCGCGACGAGCCGGAGCCGTTGACGATCGCGATGCGATTTTTTTCCTTCGCGATGTTGGCAACCGCCAGCGCGACCGCGGAGTTGATCAGGTTCTGGATCATCACGACGCGCTGCTGGTCGTACCACGCGCGCGCAGTCGCGACCGCAACTTCATTCTTGTTCTGGTGGTCGGCAACGATCACTTCGATCTTCTTGCCGAGAACCTTGCCGCCGAAATCCTCGACCGCCATGCGCACGGCGGTAACCGCACCCTCGCCGGCTTCGTGCGAGAACTGGCCGGACATATCGGTAAGAACGCCGATCCGGATTACATCGTCATCGGCTTTTTGCTGTGCGTGGCTCGGGCTGACGAGCGCGAGGGCTCCAACCGAAAGCAGCGCAGCCCAATATTTCTTGAGCATCCTTTTCCTCCCCTGATGGCGTCGGCGGCTTTCGCTCGATACACCGGAAAATATTGATCCAGCGATCCCGTCCAGCGACGCGCGATTAGTGACTTGCATTGGTGAACGCAATTGACATTCATAATTAGACTGACTACGAAAAATCGGTCAAGAATTAAGTTGGTGCGTGGACCTCGCAGCCTCTTTAATCGGCGAAGCGAACACGCCGCACCTTGGGGGCAAGAATGGTCAGATTCACTGTCGTAATGTGGTCGTCCTTGCGAGGGACTTGAGGCATGACCCTTACGGCAAGCCCGGATCAATCACGCCTCAAGAGCGCCGACACGCGACAAACCATCCTCGAAGCGCGCGGGCTGACCAAATCATTTCGCGGCTTTGTCGCGGTCGACAAGGTCGATCTGAAAATTCAGCGCGGCGGAATTCACGCGCTGATCGGTCCGAACGGAGCCGGTAAAACTACCGTATTCAACCTTCTCACACGCTTCATTCCGCCGACCAGCGGCAACATTCTTTTATTCGGAGAGGACATTACCCGGCAGTCCGCCCATGCTTTGGCGCGGCACGGGGTGGTCCGCTCCTTCCAGATTTCCGCGACCTTTCCGCATCTTTCCGTGATCGAGAACCTGAAGATCGCCGTGCAGCGGCCGTCGGTTTCACCGGGACGCTTCTGGCAATCCTCGCGCTCGCTCGCGCATCTGGAAGAGCGCGCGCATCACTTTCTTGAACTCGTGGAGTTGAAAAAATTCGCGCAGGTCGCAGCGGGTGAGCTTCCCTACGGCCATAAGCGCGCCCTCGAACTCGCGACCACGCTTGCAACCGATCCAAAAGTAATGCTGCTCGACGAACCGACGCAGGGACTGGGCATCGAAGAAGTCGACCACATCACGCAGCTGATCAAACGGTTCTCCAAGGAGCGCACCGTGCTGATGGTGGAACACAATATGCGCATGGTCGCGGCAATCGCGGACCGGATCAGCGTGTTGCGATATGGCCGGATCATCGCCGAGGGCTCGTATGACGAGGTTTCCCGCAATCCGCAGGTGATCGAGGCCTATCTCGGCTCGAAAGCCAAAAAGGAAAACCAGCAAGAAAACAAACAAGGAAACAAGCAATGAACGCGCATGTTTCCCCGCCTTCCCAGCGACCAGGCCCCGATACCGGAAACGTGGTCATCCGCGTGCGCGACCTGCATGCTTATTACGGCGAGTCGCATATTCTGCACGGCGTCTCGTTCGACGTGCGCGAGCGCGAGGTCGTCTCGCTGCTCGGCCGCAACGGCGGCGGCCGGACGACAACGATCCGCGCCATCATGGGGCTGGTCGATCGCGTCAAAGGCTCGATCGAGATCAAGGGCAAGCAGACGATCGGAATGAAGCCGTTCCGGATCGCGCGCCTCGGGCTCGGCTATTGCCCCGAAGAGCGCGGCATTTTCAGCAGCCTATCCTGCGAGGAGAACCTGCTGTTGCCGCCGCGGGTATCGGACCAGGGCATGAGCCTCGAGCAGATTTACGACATCTTCCCGAACCTGAAGACGCGAAGGAACGCGCCGGGCACGAAGCTTTCCGGCGGCGAACAGCAGATGCTCGCCATTGCCCGCATCCTGCGCACGGGCGCAAAGATTCTCCTGCTCGACGAGATTTCGGAAGGGCTCGCCCCCACCATCGTCGACAGCCTCGCCGAGACCATCACCAAGCTGCGTTCGCTCGGCTACACGATCGTGATGATCGAGCAGAATTTCGAATTCGCCGCTCCCCTCGCCGACCGCTTCCTCGTCATGGAACGCGGCCGCGTGGTGCTCGAACTCGACCAGAGCGAGCTCGCGGAAAAGACCGAATTGATCAACCACTATCTGGGCGTCTGACGGCCATGATTATCTCGACACAAGTTCTGCTCGGACAGCTTACCATCGGTCTCGTCAACGGCTGCTTCTATGCCTTGCTGAGCCTCGGCCTTGCGATCATTTTCGGGCTCCTGAACATCATCAATTTTGCGCATGGCGCGCTCTACATGCTCGGCGCTTTCGCCGCCTATCTCGCGCTCCAGCTTTTCGGCATCAATTACTGGTACGCGCTGTTCCTCGCGCCGCTCGTGGTCGGCTGCTTTGCGATCCTGATCGAGCGGTTCTTCCTGCGGCGGCTCGAAGGGCTCGACCATCTTTACGGCCTGCTGTTCACCTTCGGTCTCGCCATCGCGCTCGAAGGAATTTTCCGCGACCGCTTCGGCTCGGCCGGACTCTCTTATGCCGTGCCGGCTCAACTGCGCGGGCTGCTCGATCTCGGCTTCATGCGGCTGCCGACCTATCGCGCCTGGGTGGTGGTCGCTTCGCTCTTCGTCTGCGTTTCGGTCTGGTTCCTGCTTGAGCGCACGCGCTACGGCTCCTATCTTCGCGCGGGCACGGAAAATCCGCGGCTGGTGCAGTCGCTCGGCATCAACGTGCCCCTTCTCGTCACGCTCACCTACGGCCTCGGCGCGGGGCTTGCCGCTTTCGCCGGCGTGCTGGCCGCGCCGATCTATCAGGTACATCCGCTGATGGGTTCGAACATCCTGATCGTCACTTTCGCGGTCGTGGTGATCGGCGGCCTCGGCTCCACCGGAGGCGCGATCATTACCGGTCTTGCGCTCGGCGTGATCGAGGGGCTGACCAAGGTTTTCTATCCTGAAGCGTCTTCCACGGCGGTCTTTATCATCATGGCGATCGTACTCCTGATCCGGCCCGCTGGTCTTTTTGGACAGGAGTCGTGATGCGCAATACCTGGCTGATCGCAGGATTGATCGTTGTGATCGGCGCCGCGGCGCCGTTCAGCGGACTCTATCCGCTGTTCCTCATGAAATGCATGGCGCTTGCGATCTTCGCGATCGCCTTCAACTTCTTCACCGGCTATGTCGGACTCCTGTCGATCGGGCATGCCGCGTTCTACGGCATGGGCGCTTATTTCGGCGGCTACGCCATCAAGACTTACGGAGTCTCGACCGAGATCGCATTGCTGATCGGCATGATGACGGGCGCGGTGCTCGGCCTGCTGTTCGGATTGCTCGCGATCCGGCGGCGCGGCATCTACTTCGCGATGATCACGCTCGCGCTCGCGCAGATGGTCTATTTTTTCTGCGTGCAGGCGCCGTTCACGGGCGCGGAAGACGGACTGCAGCGCATTCCGCGCGGAAAACTGTTCGGGCTCATCGATCTTTCGAACGACCTGTCGATGTATTACTTCACGCTGCTGCTGCTCGTCCTGTCGATCGTGGTCGTTCAGTATCTGGTGACAGCACCTTTCGGCCAGGTTCTGAAAGCCATTCGCGACAACGAGCCGCGCGCGGTGTCGCTCGGTTACGACGTGCAGCGCTACAAGCTCACCGCGTTCGTGCTGTCGGCAGCACTTGCGGGCGGCGCCGGCAGCCTGAAGGCGATGGTGCTCAGTCTTGCCGGATTGCCCGACGTACACTGGACCAACTCCGGCGCAGTCATCCTGATGTGCCTGCTCGGCGGCCTCGGGACCGCGCTCGGCCCCGTCGTCGGCGCGGTCATGGTCGTGCTTCTGGAAACGGAGCTTGCAAGCATCGGCGTCGTCAAGATCGGCAGCCTCTCACTCGACCTTTCCACCAAGGTGCCGATCGTCATCGGCGTGATCTTTATGGTCACCGTGCTATTGTTCAGGAAAGGCATCGTCGGGGAGATTCAGAGTCTCATCGACGGTTATCACCGCCGCCGCGCCGAAAAGTCAGCAACCTGAGCAATCCATGATTTCGCTCGAAGGCCGAAAAGTCGTCGTCACCGGCGCCACGAGCGGAATCGGCCTGGCGCTCGTGCGTTCGCTGCATGCGGCCAAGTCGCTAATTCTCGCGCTGGGCCGCACGGCGGAAAAAACCGGCGCCCTGTCCGGCGCACTCCCCGGCATCGCGACGTTCGCGGCGGATGTCCGCGAACCGGATTTTGCCAAGCGCTTGCTTGCCGCGGCGATCGAACAGATCGGCGGCTGCGATGTGCTCGTCAACAATGCCGGTATCGTCTGGGCGGGCCCCGCGGAACGCGCAACGTCAGAGAAGATCGCCGAACTCGTCTCGATCAATATCGAGTCGCCGTTCAAGGTCGCGCATGAAGCGGTCGCCCATTTCAAGAAACAAGGCTCCGGCCATCTGATCAATGTATCGAGCATCGTCGGCCTGAAGCCCCGCATCTATTCGGGCATCTATTCCGGCACCAAGCAAGCGCTGGAAGCACTCTCGGAAAGCCTGCGGCAGGAACTCGCACGCACGCAGGTGCAGATTTCCTGCATCGAGCCCGGCATGACGCTGACCGAACTCCATCGCGGCTTCAAGGAACATCCGATGAAGGCGATGCAGGTGACGACGCCGCTCACGCCGCAGGATATTGCGGATGCGATCGTCTTCACGATGACGCGGCCGGCGCATGTCACCATCGCCAACCTCGTGATCCTGCCGAAAGATCAGAAAACTTGATCGTCACCGCGCCGCGGCGGCTTCCTTGTGAACATGCAGCAAGCGATCGAGAAACGATGTTATCGCGTCGAGCGTTTTCTCGGGCTGGTCCCGTTGCGGCGAATGACCGGCATCGCGGATCACCACGCCCTCGACCGGACAATAGGTTTCTTCCTGCGCGACCCGAAGCTGGGCGAGCGTACTGTACGGATCGTGCTCACCCTTCACGACCAGCATCGGCACGCGGATATGCGCAAGCTCGGGGCGCAGATCGAACGCGGCAAAGTCAGGATTCAGCCAGGCGCTGCGCCATCCTTCGAAGGCATTGTCGACGTCGTTGTGATGACGGGCGAGCTTCTCTCGCAGAGAAGACGTGTGGAATTCGCTCGCGGTCTCGCGGATCTTGGCGACGTTTATCTCTTCCAGAAAGAAATGCGGCTCGATCAGCACGAGGCCCCTTACCCGGTGATCCTGAAAGCTGCCCGCGTAAATCGTCGCAATCGACGCGCCGTCGCTGTGCCCGAGCAGAATGCCGCGCTCGAAGCCAATCGCATCCAGCACGCCCGGCAATACATCGATCGCTTCGCGATGCAGATAATCGACCGGCCGCGGCAGCGGCACCGAAGGAGAAGCGCCGTAACCCGCGCGCGAATAAGCAAACACGCGGCTACCTGTCGCTTCGGCGACCCGTTCCGGAAAATCACGCCAGGTCGAAACCGAGCCGAGACCTTCGTGCAGCATTACGATCTCCGGCGCGCCGGAACGCTCGCCGTACCATTTCGCTTCGAGAGACTGGCCGTTGACTTCAATCGTCGACATATCTTGCACCGGATGTAACGATTTATCGTAATCACGGATATGCAGAAAGCAACATGGAGAATCGAGTGACTGATATTCTGGTAAGCATGAGCGGCACGGTTGCCATTGTTACGATCAACCGGCCCGCGCAGCGCAACTCGATGACGCTTTCGATGTGGCAGGAAATGGCCGCGATCTTCAAACGGCTCGACGCCGATCCCGGCACCCGCGCGATCATCCTGACCGGGGCGGGCAGCGATTTCAGCACCGGCGCCGACATCGTGGAATTCGCTAAAGTTCGTTCCGACGCCGCGCAAAGCACAGCCTATGAAGTCGCAGTCGATGCCAGCAGCGACGCCATTCAGTCCACTTCGAAGCCAACCATTGCCGTGCTGCGCGGCTACTGTCTCGGCGGCGGCTGCCACCTTTCCATGTCCTGCGACTTCAGGTTTGCCGATCCGACCGCACAGATCGGGATTCCCGCGGCACGTCTCTCCATCATCTATGGCGTGCGCAGCACCCAGCGGCTGCTTTCACTGGTCGGCGTGTCGGCGGCGAAACGGATTCTGTTCTCCGCCGAGCGCTTCGGACCGGATGCCGGCCTGAAGAACGGATTTCTCGACGACGTTTCGCCGGATGCGATGGCTTCCGCGCTTGCCTTCGCGCAGACCATGGCGGCGAACGCACCGCTCAGCATCGCCGGCGCGAAGCGTATCCTCAACGACGTCGTCATGGGATTGGGAACGCTCGACGCGGATGCCGCGCAGCAGCTGATCGACGCCGCATCAAACAGCTACGATTACGCCGAAGGCCGCAATGCCTTCGCGGAGAAGCGGCCGCCTAAATTCGAAGGACGCTAAAGATCAGGCGTGGCCGAGATAAAGCGCCTTGACGCGCGGATCCTCTTGAAGCTGCTTGCCCGTTCCCTTCAGCACGATCCGGCCGGTTTCCATCACGCAGGCGTCGTCGGCGATCGATAGGGCCAGGCTTGCATTCTGCTCGACCAGCACGATCGTCAGTCCCCGCGCCTTGAGCGAGGCGATCGCTTCGAACACCTGATCGATC
>CAUJKG010000294.1 GCA_963205465.1 Pseudomonadota bacterium
GCATCGATCACGATGTCCTGCGTCGCCGAGGCTGCAGCAACGAGGAGTGCCGCAACAGTCACGTAAAAGATCGATGTTTTCGGGTCGGAGAAACCGAGCACGACGATCGCCGCGATCAGAAGAAATTGCGACAGCACGAGCCAGCTTCGGCGGCGCCCAAGCCATGCCGTGAGGACAGGCACGTTGAGCGCGTCCACCAGCGGTGCCCAGAAAAACTTGAAGGTGTAGGGCAGGCCGACGAGCGAGAAGAGGCCGATGGTCTTCCGATCGATCCCGCTTTGCGTGAGCCAAGCCTGCAAGGTGCTTGTGACCAGCGCCAGCGGCAGGCCGGCGGAAAAGCCGAGCAGCATCACGACCAAGACGCGTGGGCGCGCATAAACCGCGGCAGCTTGCAGCCAAGTGCCTTTGCTGGATGCCTCGTGCGGCGCGGGCGTGGTTTCGCTCATGCCCGGCGCTTGTCGCACAGGCCAGGCGATTCGGGAATCGAATGGTTACTCGCGGCCGCCAAGCTTGAGCTGGAGCGGAACCGGTTTGCCGGTGTCTTTCGGTACGACTTTTTCGTCGTCCAGTTCGAGCGACTGGATACGCCCGCCCCGCTTCGAGACTTTCTCGGCTGAGATCAGGACCGCACCGACATCATCAGCGGCCTGGGCGAAATGCGTCTGCAGCTTCACGGCGCGATCCCTGAGCCGGACCACATCTTCGACCAGCTTGCCGACTTCGGATTGAATCTTCTCCGCCTGATCGCGCATCTGCGCGTCGCGCACGATCGCCTGCACGACCTGGATCGCGAGCATCAGGAGCGAGGGTGACACCAGAATGACGCGGGCGCGGAACGCCTTCTGCAGAACGTCATCGCAGACTTCGTGCAGTTCCGCATAAACGGACTCCGAAGGCACGAACATCAGCGCGATATCCTGCGTCTCGCCCTGCACCAGATAGCGCTCGGCAATGTCGTTGACGTGTTTGTTGATGTCCTGCTTCAGCCGCGCAAGTGCGCCGCGCCGCCCTTCGTCCGTCTGCGCTTCGCGATAGGCGGTGATCGCCTCGAGCGGAAACTTGGCGTCGATCGCAAGCGGCCGCTCGTCGCCCGGCAGGAAGATCACGCAGTCAGGCCGCTTGCCGTTGGCGAGCGTATGCTGAAACGCATAGGCGTTTTTATGCAGCCCGTCGGCGACGATTGCCTCCATCCGCCCCTGGCCGAAGGCACCGCGCGCCTGTTTGTTTGCGAGCACGTCTTTGAGCGTCACCATATGGCCGGTGAGTTCCTGCATCCGGCTTTGCGCGGCATCGACGACCGCAAGGCGTTCATGAAGTTTGGAGAGGCTTTCCGCGGTGGTATGCGCCGCCTTGGTCATGTTCTCCCCGATCCGGTGCGTGACGGCATCCAGCCGCTCATGCACCGCGCGGGTGAGGTCTTCCTGTTTCTGGCTGACGCCGGAAAAAAGCGATTGCACCGTACCTTTGGTCTCGGCTTGCACGTGCAGGACATGCAGCAGGCGTTCCTGCAGGTCCTCGATCCGCATCGCGTATTCATCCGCGCGCCGGGTTTGCTCCTGCGATTCCAGCGCGCGGGCGCGGCTCTGCCGACTCTGCGCGACAAGAACGCCGATCAGCAAAAGCACGGCGAGGCCGCTGAAAGCCACGACGACCGCGCCCAGCGTGATATCTACGCCATTGATCGAAAAAAGGATTTCACCCATGTCGCGGCCGATATTGCGCTGATTCTGTCTGGAACGAAAAGGGAACATCTCATTTGCTGCCTGCGAAGGCAAGAGCAGCCCAAGAGTCCCCCATGAGTCCCCCATGAGCCCTCAATCCGTTGACCCGGTCCGGACGATCACTTATCTCGCGGCGCATGATCCGCCCGATTGTTCAACTGCCCGATCCCGTCCTTCGCAAGATCTCGTCGCCCGTCCAGAAAATCGACGATGAGATCAAGAAGCTGATCGAGGACATGTTCGAGACCATGTACGACGCCCCCGGCGTCGGCCTTGCTGCCGTGCAGCTCGGCGTGCCGAAGCGCGTCGTCACCATCGATGCCACCCGCGGCGACGAAGAAAAGGTGCCGATGGTCTTCATCAATCCGGAGATCGTTTCGGCGTCCGACGAGAAGGACAGCAAGGAAGAAGGCTGTCTTTCGATCGCCGAGTTTTACGAGGAAGTGGAGCGGCCCGCGCAGGTGAAGGTTCGCTACATGGACGAGAAGGGCAAGACCCGGGAGATCGAGGCGGACGGTCTGCTCGCACGCGCGCTCCAGCACGAGATCGATCACCTGAACGGCGTGCTGTTTATCGATCACATTTCCAAGCTCAAGCGTGACCGCGTGACCAAGAAATTCACGAAGGCCGCCAAGGCGAACAAGCGCGCGACAGTCGCAGGCTGATCGCCCGCGCGGAAAGGAAAGCCTTTGCGCGTCGTATTCATGGGCACCCCCGAATTCGCGGTGCCGACGCTTTCCGAGATCGTTGCACGCGGTTACGAGGTCGTGGCCTGCTACACCCGCGAGCCGGCGCAGGCCGGGCGCGGCATGAGCGAGCGCCGCTCGGCGGTGCATGAAGCGGCGGCGAAGTTCGGCATTGCCGTGCATCATCCGAAATCGCTGCGGGGTGAGGAAGCGGCCGCGTTCTTTCGCTCGCATGCGGCCGATGTCGCGGTGGTGGTTGCCTATGGGCTGATCCTGCCAAAATCGATTCTTGAGGCGCCACCGCTCGGCTGTCTCAACTTGCATGCCTCGCTCTTGCCGCGCTGGCGCGGTGCCGCCCCCATTCATCGCGCGATCATGGCCGGAGACAAGGAAACCGGCGTGATGGTGATGAAGATGGAGGAGGGGCTCGACACCGGTCCGGTCGGGCTCGCCGAGCGCGTGCCGATTCCCGAAAACGCCACCACCGGCGAGATGCACGACAAGCTCATGCTGCTCGGCGCCGATCTGATGGCGCGCGGGCTTGCGGCACTCGCACGCGGCTCGCTTTCGTTCACGCCGC
The DNA here is from genome assembly GCA_963205465.1 of Pseudomonadota bacterium. Taxonomy (GTDB): domain Bacteria; phylum Pseudomonadota; class Alphaproteobacteria; order Rhizobiales; family Xanthobacteraceae. The sequence continues at coordinate 2,988 of CAUJKG010000294.1, forward strand.
AGGCGGCGGAAGGCGTCACTTACGCGAATAAGATCGATAAATCCGAATCCAGGATCGACTGGTCGCGCTCCGCGCGAGACGTGCATAATCATATTCGGGGTCTCTCGCCGTTTCCGGGCGCGTGGTTCGAGACGGAGATCGAGGGCAAGCCCGTCCGCGTGAAGGTGCTCCGTTCCGCGCTTGCGGAAGGAGGTGGCCCGTCAGGGACCTTGCTCGGCGACGGGCTGAAAGTCGCTACGGGTGACGGTACGATACAGCTTCTTGACGTGCAGCGCGCCGGGGCGAAAGCGATGAGCGCGGAAGAATTTCTGCGCGGCGCGAAACTTGCCCAAGGCGCGAAGCTCGGCTGATGCCCCGCTACAAGCTCACCATCGAATATGACGGCGCGCCCTTTCTCGGCTGGCAGGTGCAGGAGAACGGCCTGACTGTTGCGGGTGTTCTGGAAGCCGCCGCCGAAAAGCTTGCCGGCGAGCGCGTGCGCGTTCATGGCGCGGGCCGCACCGATACCGGCGTGCATGCGTTTGCGCAGGTCGCGCATATCGATCTTGCGAAAGAATGGGACGCCGACACGGTGCGCGATGGCATGAACGCGCATCTGCGGCCGCATCCGGTGGCGGTGCTATTGGCGGAAAAAGCTGCGGAAGATTTCGACGCGCGGTTTTCCGCGGTGAAGCGTCATTATCTCTATCGCATTCTGAACCGCCGCGCTGATCTCGCGCTCGAGCGCAATCGCGTCTGGCGCGTGGCGCGCCCGCTTGATGAGCGCGCGATGCACGAGGCGGCACAACATCTCGTCGGCAATCATGATTTCACGACCTTCCGCGCCGCGGAGTGTCAGGCGAAGTCCCCGGTAAAAACCCTCGACGTGCTGAACGTCACGCGTGCGGGCCAGGAAATCCGGATCGAGGCGAGTGCGCGCTCGTTCCTGCATCATCAGGTGCGTTCGATCGTCGGCTCGCTGGTGCAGGTCGGCGACGGAAAGTGGACGCCCGCCGACATGAAGCATGCGCTTGAATCGCGGGATCGCACGGCCTGCGGTCCGGTCGCGCCGCCGGACGGGCTTTATCTGGTGCGCGTGGATTACGCGAAATAACGCTCGAGCACGCGCTGGTAGATGCGCGAGAGCGCTTCGAGGTCGGCGAGAGGCACGCGTTCGTCGATCTTATGCATGGTCTGCCCGACGAGACCGAATTCAACGACCGGGCAATAATCCTTGATGAAGCGCGCGTCCGAAGTGCCGCCGGTGGTTGAAAGTTTCGGCGTTTTGCTGGTGATCTCCGCGATTGCTTCGCTGAGCAGATCTACAAACGGCCCTTTCTGTGTGAGGAAGCAGTCGCTCGAAGGTTCCCAGTCGATCTGGAAATGCACGTTGTCGCTGACCGCTTTCATCACGCGTGCGAGCAGGAGCTCGCGCAGGCTTTCCGCCGTATGCAGGTCGTTGAAGCGAATGTTGAATTGCGCGCGCACTTCCGCAGGGATCACGTTGAACGTATGCGTGCTGGAATCAAACCCGGTCACTTCGAGGTTCGACGCGTCGAAATCCGCAGTCCCCGTATCGAGTGGTTCGCTGATGAGCGCGGTCACCGCTCGGAGCAGGTTGGAAACCGGGTTGTCGGCCAGATGCGGGTAAGCGACGTGGCCCTGCTGTCCATAGATGATCAGCGTGCCGGACTGCGAGCCGCGCCGTCCGATCTTCACCATGTCGCCGAGCGTTGCGGTATTGGTTGGCTCGCCGACGATGCAGTGATCGAACCGCTCGCCGCGTTCCTTGGCCCAGTGCAGGAGCTTCCGTGTGCCGTTGACGGCCGGGCCTTCCTCGTCGCCGGTAATCAGAAAAGAAATCGTGCCGCGCTTCGGCTTGCCGAAACGGATTGCGGCGGCGGCAAAAGCGGCGATTGCGCCTTTCATGTCGCAGGCGCCGCGTCCGAACAGTTCGTCGCCGGCGATTTCTCCCGAGAAGGGCGGGTGCGCCCAGCTGGCGGGATCGCCCGGTGGCACGACATCGGTGTGTCCCGCGAAGGTGAAATGCGGTGCGCCGCTGCCGATCTTCGCGAAGAGATTGTCGATGTCCGGCGTGTTGGCGTCGGAGAACGGCACGCGATGCACTTCGTAGCCCGCGTCCCGCAGGATCTTGCCGAGCGCATCGAGCGCGCCACCTTCGGCCGGCGTCACCGAAGGACAGCGGATCAGGGCCTGGGCGATTGCGACGGCATTCAACGCGGACATCACTCTACTCTGTTTCGGGCGCGATCTTATTGCTGGCGCGGATCCGGGCCGTATTTGTTAGGGCCCTTCGTGCCGGGAATGAGGCCCCAGTCGATGAAGGCGTAGATCGCGAAAATGAGGAACAGTACCGAAACCGTAGTGAAGACGCCGGTTGGCTGACCGTTCGCCGCTTCGTGAACACCTGCGATCTGCATGAAGGTCGTCGCCAGCAGAATGAGGAAGAACAGCGCGACCAGCCAGGTCGGTCGGTTGCGGTCATGCGCGCGCTTCACCGCGAGCGCGAAGCTCGGCCACATGAAGATGAGACCGACAATCATCATCACCTGCATATTCGAGGCAAGATAGACGCCGATCTGTACGGCGATCGAAACCGCGAAAAGCAAGAGTGCGGCGAGCCAGTAGGGTTTGCGGTTGATGCGGCCGTCGAGGCTCGTAAACAAATAAGCGAAATTCATGGGACCCTCAGGTTCGGGCGGGTTGCGCGGCTTCCAGCGGATCGGGGCCGTATTTATTCGGCCCGACCGTCCCGCGGCGTAACCCAAGTTGAACGAAGAGGAAAATCACATAACCGAGAAAGACCAGCGATGCGATCACGGCAAGCGGCTGCTGCTCGTTCGCCACGCCGGTCATCATCTTGGTCTGGCTTGCGGTCAGGTTGGTCACGACCGCGACCAGCGCGAAATAAGCCGCGACGAAGAGGTAATGCATGTTGTGGTCCTGCGCCCGCTTCACCGAGAGCGCAAAACCGCACCAGAGGAACGCGAGGTTCGCGATCGCGCCGGCCGTGCCGCCGCCGAAAAAGGTGATGAGTGCAATCACCGGCACGCCGATCACCGTGATGAGGATGATGCCGAGCCAGTAGGCGCGGCGGCCGATCCGGCCTTCCACGCTGGTGAAGAGGTAGAGAGGATTCATCGAGCACGCGCCCCGCAAACTGATCTTTGCCACGCTATCAGGATTATGGCGGCGCGGCAGCCTTGCTTTTGCGCCGTGCCCGAAAGCCCGGGGCGTCCGGACCACCCGCGTTTCCCGCGGAGGCTCGGAGCGCAAGGCTTTAGTCGCGCAGCAATTCGTTGATCGAGGTCTTGGAGCGGGTCTTCTCGTCCACGCGCTTCACGATCACCGCGCAATAAAGGCCCGGACCACCATCTTTCCCGGGTAACGTGCCCGGCACCACCACGGAATAGGGCGGCACTTCGCCGGTGTAGATCTTGCCGGTTTCGCGATCGACGATCTTGGTGGAAGCGCCGAGGAACACGCCCATCGACAGCACCGAGCCTTCGCGCACGATCACACCCTCGGCGACTTCCGCGCGCGCGCCGACGAAGCAGTTGTCTTCGATCACCACTGGCCCCGCCTGCAGGGGCTCGAGCACGCCGCCGATGCCGGCACCGCCGGAGATATGCACCTTCGCGCCGATCTGCGCGCAGGAGCCGACGGTGGCCCAGGTGTCGATCATCGTGTTTTCGCCGACATAGGCGCCGAGGTTGACGAAGCTTGGCATCAGCACCGCGCCGGGTGCGATATAGGCCGAGCGGCGCACGACCGAACCCGGCACCGCGCGGAAGCCCGCCTTTTTGAACTGCGCCGGTTTCCAGCCGTCGAACTTCGAGGGCACCTTGTCCCACCAGACCGCGCGGCCCGGGCCGCCCTTGATGGTCGCCATGTCGTTGAGGCGGAAGGAGAGCAGCACGGCTTTCTTGAGCCACTGGTTCACCTTCCACTCGCCGCTGGCCTGCTTTTCCGCGACGCGCACTTTTCCGGCATCGAGCAGGTTGAGCGCTTCATCGACCGCCTTGCGGACCTTGCCTTTGGTCTTGGGGCCGATCTTGCCGGCGTCGGCAAAGGCTTCGTCGATGGTCTTTTCGAGTTCGGCAGGCTTCACGGGTTTCATCTCCAGAAATTGTCGGCAGCGGTTTTCGACAGGCGAGGCGGGGTTGTCAACTTCGGACGCCAGACGTGCGGCCTTGTTCTCGCGCTCTGATGAGCCGAGGTTTGTGAAGTCTGCACCAGCCGTTTCTGTTCGCGCGCTTGGGGTTTACCCCATTCGCGCCAAAAGAAAGGGCGGCAGGGACGCCGGAGGATTTGCCGTCCTCCACGGCCATCTGCACGAGTGGAAGAAAGTGCAGATGAATTGCCGTCACCGCGAAAGGCGCATCACCTCCAGCGTCCCGGCACGCTTGGCAAATTCCTCGCGAATGTCGCAAGCGACAAGCGCGAATGCCATTCGTGCCAAGCAGCGCGCTTGGGGCTTGCCCCATTCGCGCCTGACTATGCTTCGCGCGGTGGGTTACGGCCTGCTTCGCCTGATCCCTGGGAGACTCCATTTATCTCCCACTGGCGGGCCTTCTCGACTTTGCTCCGACGCGTTGG
>CAUJKG010000295.1 GCA_963205465.1 Pseudomonadota bacterium
CTGACGAAATAGCCGGCAAGGGGAGCTGCATGACCGCCACATCCGCGCAAACACGGCTCGCTCAGAGCCTTCCCGCCGCTTTGACGGTGGCGTTCGACGGCGAGATTGCGGTCCTGAAGCTCGCGCGTCCCGAGAAGCGCAACGCGCTGAACAACGAGATCGTCCGCGGCCTTGAGAATTTCTTCATCGACTTGCCCGCCGAAGTGAAGGCCGTCGTGCTGCATGGTGAAGGCGAGCATTTCTCCGCCGGCCTTGATCTGTCCTCGCTCACGGAGACCGATTTCACCGAAGGCTTTCATCATTCGCGCATGTGGCACTACGCCTTCGAGCGGATCGAGTTCGGCCGTGCGCCGGTTGTTTCCGTGCTGCATGGCGCGGTGGTCGGCGGCGGCCTCGAACTGGCCTGTGCCACCCACATTCGCGTGGCCGAAAAGTCGGCCTATTACGCGTTGCCGGAAGGCAGCCGCGGCATCTATGTCGGCGGTGGCGGTTCGGTGCGCATTCCGCGGCTGATCGGGACGGCGAAGATGATGGACATGATGCTGACCGGCCGTGTCTTCGGCGCCGAAGACGGGCAGGCGATGGGCATCTCGAATTATCTGGTCGAGAACGGCGAAGGGCTCGCCAAAGGCATCGCGCTCGCCAAACGCATTGCGGAAAATCCGCCGCTGACGAATTTCGCCATTACCAATGTGCTGCCTCGGATCGCCGAGTTCGATACCGCCGGCGGCTATGTGGTGGAATCGATCATTTCGTCGGTCGCGTCTTCGGATGAAGCGGCCAAGGAGCGTCTGCGCGCGTTCTTGGAAAAGCGCGGACCGAAAGTCGTCCGCTAGTTTTTATAAAAGCCGGGCAACGGTTCGAAATTCGGGAGTGCGGAAATGTCCAATGCAGCGCCGCAGGAAACATCCGCAGATATTCCGCTGCGCAAGGTTCGCCTGAGCCGGCTCGAGCCGAACATCGAAACGCGCGGTGATGGCACGATCTACGTGACGTGCCGGGAGCCGTTTGGCGCTTACCCCGTGAAAATCACCGAACGACTGGAATACTGGGCGAAAGAAACTCCCGACCGTGTATTCATGGCCGAGCGCGACGAGCAGGGCGAATGGCGCAAGGTGACTTACGCGGAAACGCTGGATTTCGCGCGCAGTTATGGCGAAGCACTGCTGCAACGAGATCTGTCCGCCGAGCGCCCGCTCGTGATTCTTTCGGGCAACGGCGTCGATCATCAGATGCTTTCGCTCGGCGCGCTCTATGCAGGCATCGCCTATGCGCCGGTGTCGCCGGCTTATTCGCTGGTCTCCACGGATTACGGCAAGCTCCGCGACATCTTCAAGCTCCTGACGCCGGGAATGGTCTTCGTCGTCGACGGCGCTCCTTTCGAGAAGGCGATCGAAACGGTGGTGCCGCTGGACGTCGAAGTCGTCGTTGCGAAGAACCCGCCGAAGGGCCGCAATGGGACGTTGCTTGCCGAGCTTGCAAAGACAAAGCCGACCGCCGCCATCGAGGCCGCGCATGCTCGCGTTGACGGTGATACCATCGCGAAGTTTCTCTTTACGTCGGGCTCTACCGGAACGCCGAAAGCCGTCATCAACACCCAGCGCATGCTCTGCTCGAACCAGGTGATGCTGCGCGCCTCTATGAAATTCTTTCAGGACGAGCCGCCGGTGATCCTCGACTGGGCGCCGTGGCACCATACCGCCGGTGGCAATCATGATGTCGGCATCGCGCTCTACAATGGCGGCACGTTCTATATCGACGAAGGAAAACCCACGCCCGGCGCCATCGAGGCCACGGTGCGAAACCTGCGCGATGTCGCGCCGACTTGGTATTTCAATGTCCCGAAGGGTTACGAGGCGCTGATCCCCTATTTGCGCGCCGACCGGGCGTTGCGCGAAAAGTTCTTCAGCAATCTGAAAGTGCTCTGGTTCGCGGGTGCGGCGCTGGCCCAGCCCATCTTCGACGCGATGAAGGACATGGCTGTTGAAACCTGCGGTGAGCGCATTCCGTTCCTGACCGGGCTCGGCTCGACCGAAACCGCGCCGTTTGCCTTGGGCCGCATGTGGGACAGTGCTTACTCGACCAATATGGGTTTGCCGGGGCCGGGCATCGAGCTGAAACTCGTGCCAGCGCAAGGCAAGCTCGAAGCGCGCTTGCGGGGCCCGAACATCACGCCGGGCTATTGGCGGCAGCCGGAACTCACCGCGAACGCCTTCGACGAAGAAGGCTTCTACAAGCTCGGCGATGCGTTGAAGTTCGAAGATCCCGCCGAACCACGCAAAGGCTTGCTGTTCGATGGCCGTCTGACTGAAGACTTCAAACTCTCCACCGGCACCTGGGTCAGCGTCGGGCCGCTGCGCACCCAGATCGTGAACCGCTTCCAGCCCTATATGCGCGACGTGGTGCTGGCCGGCGAGAATGAAAACGAAGTCACTGCGCTCGGCGTTCCCGACATGCCCGCGATCCGCGCGCTGCATCCGGAATTGGATGCGAAGCTCACCGACGCGGAGGTGCTGAACGCGCAAGCCGTGCGCGCGAAGGTGAAGGAGCGTCTCGTCGCTTTCGTCAAGGAAAGC
>CAUJKG010000296.1 GCA_963205465.1 Pseudomonadota bacterium
TCGCGGTCCTATAACTGGATCGATATGGCGTTGGTGCCGGGTTATATTGTTCGCCCCCTCTTTATTCTGGCGTTCATGGCCGGCTTCTACTTTGCTGGATTTCCGAGCACCGCGCTCTACGCGATGATCTCGACGGTGGTGGCCTATTGGTTCGTCACCGTCACGCAGATGTTCATGCTGGACCGGCGTCTGCGTGGAAAAGTGCCGGCGGGTCCGCGCAAGCTGGAAACGCGCTTCTGGCTTGCGACGGCATTCCCGATCTTCATGGTCGAGAGTTTCTACTTTCTCCTGACCTATGCCGACATCCTCGTGCTCGAACGCTATGTCGACCCGTCTCAGATCGCGGTTTATTATGCGGCGACTAAGATTCTGGCGCTGGTCGCCTTCGTCTATTTCGCGGTTTCGGCGGCAACCGCGCACCGCTTCGCCGAGTATCATGTCTCGGGACAGCGGGAGAAACTCGAACGCTTTCTTTCCGATTCGGTGAAGTGGACGTTCTGGCCATCGCTCGCAGGAACGATCGTGCTCCTGGTGCTCGGCAAGTTCCTGCTATCGCTGTTCGGCGAAGGGTTCGATTCCGGCTACGGTCTCTTGTTCGTGCTGGCGATCGGGTTGCTTGCACGCGCAGGCGTCGGCCCGGTTGAGCGGCTCCTGAACATGGTCGGCGAGCAGAAGTCCTGCGCCATGATCTATGGGCTTGCCTTCATTACGAACGTCTCGCTCTGCTTCATCCTGATCCCGCACTACCAGCTCTATGGCGCGGCGATAGCGATCTCGGCGGCGATGATGTTCGAATCCGCGATGCTCTATCTCGTGACCAAGCGCAAGCTGGGCTTACACGTCTTCGTCTGGAACAAGCCCGCGTAACGGCGGTCTTACGTCTGTTCGCGCAGCATGCGGCGGATGACCTTTCCCGTCGTCGTCATCGGCATGGCGTCGACGAAAGCGATTTCGCGCGGATATTCGTGCGCGGCGAGCTTGGTCTTCACGAAATTCTGAATCTCCGTGGCGAGAGCCGGGGATGCTTCCTGTCCGGGCTTCAGCTGCACGAAAGCCTTGACGATCTCGGTTCGTAGCGGGTCCGGCTTGCCGACGACCGCGGCAAGCGCCACGGCAGGATGGCGGATCAGGCAGTCTTCGATTTCGCCGGGGCCGATGCGATAGCCGGCCGAGGTAATCACGTCGTCGTCGCGGCCGACGAAAAAGAAGTAGCCTTCTTCATCCTTGATGCCCTGATCGCCGGTGAGCATCCAGTCGCCGATGAACTTGTCCTTTGTCGCTTCCGGCCGCTGCCAGTATTCGAGAAACATCACCGGGTCCGGCCGCTTCACCGCGATCTGTCCGAGTTCGCCGGCGTCACAAACCGAACCGTCAGCGCGAACAACGGCGACGTCATGGCCGGGAACTGCCTTGCCGATCGCGCCGGGTTTGGAGACGCCGAGCTTGTGGCAGGAGGCGAGCACGAGATTACATTCGGTCTGGCCGTAGAACTCGTTGATGATCAGCCCAAAACTTTCCTTGCCCCATTCATAGGTTTCGGCACCCAGCGACTCGCCGCCCGAGCCGAGCGTGCGCAGCTTGATGTCGTGCCGCCCGCGCGGGCTTTGCGCGGAGCGCAGCATCCGGAGCGCGGTCGGCGGAATGAAGACGTTGCGGATTTTGAGTTTCGCCATCAGCGCATAGGCTTCTTCCGGATCGAATTTATCGAACTTGCGCGAGACGACCGGCACGCCGTGATGTAGCGAGGGCAAGAGCACGTCGAGCAGTCCGCCTGCCCAGGCCCAGTCGGCCGGCGTCCAGAACAGATCGCCGGGTTGCGGAAACAGATCGTGTGGCATCTCCACGCCGGGCAGGTGACCGAGCACGACGCGATGGGCGTGCAGCGCCCCTTTGGGCTGGCCGGTGGTGCCGGAGGTGTAGAGCATCAGGCCCGGATCGTCGGGCGAAGTTTCGACTGGCGTGAAGGAAGGCGATGCCTTGGAGACGAGCGCATGAAAGTCTTCTGCACCGTCGTGCGTGCCATCGACGGAAAGCACGAGCTTCAGTTCAGGCGCTTCTTCGCGGATTTCGGCGATACGCGCAGCGCCCTGCGTATTGGTGATGATGGCCTTCGCGCCTGAATTCTGCAGCCGGTAGGAAAGGGCTTCGGGGCCGAACACGATGGCGACCGGAAGCCCGATACCACCGAGTTTGGTGATCGCGGCATGGCAGACCGCGACTTCAGGGGCTTGCGGCATATAGACGATGGCGCGATCTCCGCGCTCGATGCCTTTGGCGCGCAGCACGTTCGCGAGCCGGTTCGAGGTCTCGCTGAGCCAGCGGAAGGTGAAGGTCTCGGTCCTGCCGTCCGGATGAACGTGGATGATCGCGATGCGCTCGGGATCGCGCGCGGCCCATTTGTCGGAGATGTCGGCGCCGATGTTATAGCGGGCTGGAATTTGCCAGCGGAACTCGCGGGTCAGCGCTTCGTAGGTATCGGCGTGCGGCAGCATCTCGCATCTCCGGGAAACGTCCGGAGAGCGTTGTAGCGCTACTTGTCGGGCTCTGCGAGTACGAGCGCCCAGAATACCTTGTACTTGGAATTGGGCGCATAGGCGGCCGCGATTCCCATCTTGGTCGCGCCGGTAAGCAGCATGTTCTTGTTGTGGGAGGGTGAGTCGCGCCAGCCGGAGAAGGCTTCGGCGAGCGTATGATAGCCCGCGCCGATGTTCTCCGCCGCGCGCTGCGCGTTGAAGCCCGAAGCGGCAAGCCGCTTGTTGAAATTGCGTCCGCCCGGATCATGCGTGACCTGATTGCGGCGGGCCATGTCTTTGGCCTGCGCTTCGGCCATCTCGACGAGACGCTGGTCGATCTCGACGCGGGGCAGCCCGTTTTTCTGGCGGTAGTCCGACAGGAGCGATGCCGCAGCGTTCACATCCACATGCGCTTCCGCGCGCGCGAGGTTGTCGTAAAACGCAGGCTGCCGTGGCGCTTCCGTCGTCGCCGCGCAGCCGGCAAGGGCCAGAAAGCCGAGTACCGTGCAGATGTCCATGATCGCTCGCCGCATGAGGGTCCTGTCGTTAGCGCAAAAGTGCTTAACGCTTGCTTGCCGGTAACGGCGGCGGGGTGCTGGCGTCATCGGGCGAGCGGTGCGGCACGGTGGAATCGGGAACTTGGTCTTCCTCGTGTTCCGGTGCGACCGGTTCGGAAGCAGCCTTGCGGATGCCTGCCTTCCGGAACGCCCGCAGGATCGCGAAGTTCAGGTCGCTCTTGGTCTGGGTCGCAATGGTCGCGCTGCGGATGAGGCAGCGCAGCTCGAAGCCGAGATTGTCGCCGTCGATGTTGAGCAGCATCACGCGCGGCTCGGGCGTAGTCACGACGTTTTTGTTCTCGCGGGCGATGTGCAGCAGAATATCCTGCACGATCTCGATGTCGGTGCTCGCCGGAACGCTCACCGGAATTTTAATGCGCGACGGCGTGTTGTGCAGCGTCCAGTTGGTGACGGGGCTCGTGATCAATTCGGTGTTCGGAATGATCAAGGTCGCGCGGTCGAAGGTTTCGAGTTCGGTCGAGCGCACGCTGATCTTGCGGACATAGCCGTCATTGCCTTTGACGTTGACGAGATCGCCGACCTTTACCGGCCGCTCGGTGAGCAGGATCAGGCCGGAGACGAAATTCGAAACGACCGCCTGCAGACCGAAGCCGATACCGACCGAGAGCGCGCCTGCGACCAGCGCGATGTTTTCCAGATTGAGGCCGAGACGGGCGAGCGCGATCGAAATCGCGGCGATCACACCGATATAGCCGGCGATGGTCGCGATCGAATTTTTCAGGCTGGTGTCGAGCCGTGTGCGCGGCAAGACCGTGCCGGCCAGCCAGCGCTGCAACACGCGCGAGAGATAGGAGCCGACGATCAGAACGCCGATCGCAGCACCGATGTCGTAGAGCGAAATCCGGAGCTTGCCGAATTCGATGCCAAAGGAAGCGCGGTCGAAACTTGCCGCCAGATCGGTGAGCGAAGTGCCCCAGTTGCCGATGACGAGAAAGATCGCGACGATGTATACGAGCACGCGCGCCGCACCCGCGAAGAGTGCCGCGGCAAGTTCGAGGCTCTGGGTGCGGATGCCGAGCGTCGACGCGAACGACCGGCCGCGTTGCGTATGCGACTGCAAGCCTTCATCGAAATAAGCGTCGATGAGTTGCAGGATGACATAGGCGCTCGCGATCACGATGGCGGCGTGGATCAGCCGGCTCGTGAGGAAAGAGGCAAGCCAGATATAACCCGTCAGCACGCTGCCGAGGATGACCACGGCGACGATCCATAGCGTGAGGCGAAGCCAGCTCGGCGCGGGCTCTTCTTTTCCGTCTTCGATGAGCTGGCGGGTCTTCAGAAGTGCGCGAATGATGACGAGCGCAACGATGCCGGCCATGAGCGCGCTGGTCGCGGTCAGCAGGATGCGGGGTGCGCCGAGCCCGCGATGCAGGATGTTCAGCGACGCGCCGGTCGCGGCGGTCAGAAGACCGTAATTCGCGAAGCGGTAGAATCGTCCCGCGGTCTCGTCGCTGAGATTGAAGATCCGGCGCGGCAGATCGTTCGGGCGCAGCAAAGCACCGGCAAGCGCGCGCCCGACCGAGTAGAGCGTGATGGCGGCGAAAATGCCGAGCGCGGATTGATGCGCGCGCTCGATGAGGAAATCGAACGAGGACAGAATCTCGATGACTGTATAGACCGCGAGCGGCAAGGCCACCGCACCCAGGATCGCGTCACGAAGCGCGGCCCGCGCACGCCGGAGCCGCGGCAGCGGCTTGTCTTGCGCATGATCCCCGTTCTGCGTGAAATAACGTTTGAGCCAGCGCTGCGCGAGAAAGATTGCGAGCATGACGCCAAGGCACAAGAGCGCTGCGACGAGCGCACTGTGCATGACGCCGGGCAGGCCCGTAACGGTGGCGTACCACTCGCGCGAATGGGTGATCGCCGCGTTGATCTCCGCCGGAATTCCCTGCACCGCGCCGATCCATAGCTTTGGATCGAGGATGCTCATGGAGCGCTCAAACAGCCGGTCGGTAAGCCGGGCGCGGCGCATTTCGTCGATCTTCGCGGTGAGCTGATCGCCGCGGATCGTGAGCACGCGCGCCTGTTTCAGGAGGCCGTCAACTTCCGCCTGCTGTCCGCCGAGGATCTTGCGTTGATCGGCGATCTTGCCGTCTTCGGGAGTGGCGTCTTTGGCGGGCGGCGGGCCCAGCGTCTTGATGCGGGCCTCGATCTCGGCGAAGCGTGGCTCCAGCCCTTCGATGATCTGCGCGAGTTCGTTGCGCAGGGGTTCGAGGGCCGTGCGCAGGCGGGTGAGTTCCGAGCGCTGGCTGTTGGCGTTGATGCCGCCATCGACGTAGTCGAAGACCGAGTTGATGGTGTCGAGGCGGACACGGATCTCCGAATTGTTCGCGTTCTGCGCGGAAGCGGGCTGCGCGAGCAGGAACATCGCGCCGATGAGCGCGAAAAGCAGGTAGCGGAATTTCAAAGCCATCTGGAAGCCGGGTTGCGGGAATCTGGCATTAGCCATGGACAACGGATGTGGCCGGATTGCGAACTGGCGGTCCCGGAGGGAATCGAACCCCCGACCTTCGGTTTAGGAAACCGCTGCTCTATCCGGCTGAGCTACGGGACCTCGCCGCGGCAAGGGTCTAACATAACAGTTCCTGATTTGTAGAGGTTTGTCAGGGGTCTTTCGCGCGAAACCACGCTGCCGCAAGATCGGGCCCATAATGGCATCGACAGGCGGCAGGTTTTTGCTGGCGATCGGACTTCTGGGCATCTGGTCGTGTCCGGCGGCAGGGGAGATTGCAGCTCAGTGCGGGACCGGACCAGCGGCGGTAGAGATCGCAGATGCCGTGGACGGCCATTCGCTGCGTCTCACCGACGGTCGCGTGTTTCGTCTTGTGCAGATCGTGGCGCCGCTTCCGATCGATAACGATCCTGCGGCGGCCGCGCTTGCAAGAACCTCGCTTCATGAAATCGCGGCAGGCAAAAGTGCCACGCTTTATCTCGCTTCCGATGCTCCCGATCGATACGGGCGGCTGGCTGCTGCTGCGGTGCTGATCGAGGGGAAACACTGGCTCGAAGCCGCATTGCTCGAACGAGGAATGGCGCGCGTGTTTCCCTCCGGCAATGACCAATGCATGACCGCGCTGCTTGCTTATGAACGCAAGGCACGCGACGCGCGGCACGGAATCTGGAGCGATCCCCGGTTTCGGGTTTTCCAGGCAGAAGAACTCGAACCTCTGCTTGCGGCGTCCGGCCGGTTCGCCGTGGTCGAAGGTACGATCCGCCGGGTCGGCCGGGGCCGCGGGCGGCTTTATCTCGATTTCGGCCGCCGCTTCACCGAAGATTTTACCATTATCGTGCCCGATAGCCTGCGCAAAAGGCTGGAGGCCGCAGGGGCAGACCCGAAAAACTGGCGTGGCAAGCGCATCCGCGTTAGGGGTATCCTGTTCTTCTGGGGCGGCCCGGCCATGGAAATCAACCTGGCACAGGCGATCGAACTACTGGAAAGCCCGGCGAGCGAATGATGAGCAAGCGCGAGCGAACATGGGAGCGACTTCGCGCCGCGTTGGGCGGCGTTGCGTTGTCCGTGGCGCTGGCTTCCTGCTCGACCGCAAGCCTCGATCAGATCGGTTTTGGCGAGCGCAAGGTTGAAGATCCCGCCGTTGCCGAGCTTCCCGCTGCACAGCGCAAGGAGCATGAGCGGCTGATCGCCACTTATGGCGGCGTCTACCAGGCGCCGGAACTGCAGGCGCTGATGGAGCAAACCATCGCGCGTCTGGTTGCGGCTTCCGAGAAGCCCGAACTCAAATATCGGATCACGATCCTTAATTCGCCTGCGATCAATGCCTTCGCGCTGCCGGGCGGTTCGCTTTACGTCACGCGCGGACTGATCTCGCTTGCAAACGACACGTCTGAATTGTCATCGGTAATCTCGCATGAGATGGCGCATGTGCTCGCGCGGCATGCGGTGATCCGCGAAGAGCAGATCAGGGCCGCGGTGCTGAACAGCCGTGCGATCTCCGACACGCTCAGCGATCCGCAGCTTGGTGCGCTTGCGCTGGCCCGCTCGCGGTTGTCGATTGCTACCTTCTCGCGCGGTCAGGAACTGGAAGCCGATGCGGTCGGCGTCGGGATTGCCGCGCGCGCGGGTTACGACCCTTACGGCGCGTCGCGTTTCCTGACTTCGATGGGCCGCTTTGCGCAGTTGCGCACCGCGTCGATCGGTGTGAGTCCGTCGAAGGATATCGATTTCCTGTCGAGCCATCCTTCCACGCCGGAGCGGATTTCGATTGCGGTCGCCAATGCGAAGCAGTTCGTCAATCCGCAATCGACCGAACGCGATCGCGAAACCTTCCTCAAGGCGCTCGACGGCGTAACCTTCGGCGACGATCCGAAAGAAGGCTTCGTGCGCGGACGCAACTTCTTGCATCCCAATCTCGGCTTTGCCTTCACCGCACCCGAAGGCTTTGCGCTTGAAAACACCGCGCAGGCGGTGCTCGGCGCGACCACTAGCGGCCGCGAAGCCTTGCGGCTCGATGCGGTGCGGGTTTCGGGCACGGAGCCGCTTACCGATTATGTATCGAAGGGATGGGTCGAAGGTGTCGATCTTTCGACACTCGAGAAATTCGAAGTGAATGGCTTTGAGGCTGCCACGGCTGTCGCGCGCGGCGAGCAATGGTCGTTCCGGCTCTATGCGATTCGTTTCGGCGCGGACGTTTATCGTCTTGCCTTTGCCGCGCGTGAACTCTCCCCGCAGTTGGAGGCATCGTTCCGGCAGGCGGCGCTTTCCTTCCGGCGCGTGCCGCTCGAGGAAGCGCAGGCGATCCGCCCGCTGCGCATCCGTATTCATCAGGTGGTTGCCGGCGACACGCCGGAACGCCTCGCCGCACGCATGGTCTATGCGGACCGGCAGCTCGAGCGATTTTTAGTGCTGAACGGCCTGCGCCGTGGTGCGCGGCTGACACCCGGCGACTACGTGAAGCTCGTCGTCGAATAAGCGAAGCGTGCCACAAAAGAAAAAGGCCCGGAGCAATTCCGGGCCTTTCGTATTTTTTATTCGCTGCGCACTCAGGCGGCAGCTTCCTGTTCGTCGTTGTTTTCGCTCTTTGCCGCCTTGTTGCGGGTCGGCGCTTTCATCAGGTTGGCTTCGACGAGCTTGGCGGCTTCCGTCTCGGTGATGTCTTCGACCGCCGAGAGTTCGCGCACCATGCGATCGAGCGCGGCTTCATAAAGCTGGCGTTCGGAATAAGACTGTTCCGGCTGCGACTCGGAGCGGAAAAGATCGCGTACCACTTCCGCGATCTGGATGAGATCGCCCGAATTGATCTTCGCTTCGTATTCCTGCGCGCGGCGCGACCACATGGTGCGCTTGATGCGGGCGCGGCCCTTGAGCGTTTCCAGCGACTTCTTGACGATATCGGGGCTCGCGAGCTTGCGCATGCCGACCGACGCCGCCTTCGAGGTAGGCACGCGCAACGTCATCTTGTCCTTGGCAAAGGAAATGACGAAAAGCTCGAGCTTGTAACCCGCGACTTCCTGTTCCTCGATGCGAACGATCTGTCCGACGCCGTGCGCCGGATAGACGATGTGTTCGTTGGTCTTGAAACCGTGGCGGGTCTGGGTCTTCTTGGCGGTGGTCATCGTTGGCTTCTGCTCCTCGCGCCGGTCATACCGGCCTTACGCAATACTCGGTCCCGTCGCCGCCGGCTGAACCCAGTGGTTGATCCTGGCAGCGATGCTACTTCCGCGCGCGCCGCGGCAGCGGGGCGTGTGAAAACTGCGTCTCAGCCTAGGGTTTGGGTCGGGCAGCTCCTTAAGAGCGCCCTATATCTTGCGATGAAAACGGGCGACTGTGGGAAATATAGCACATTTTCCCAAAAAATCAATGGTTTGCTGCAGCGCAGACATTGCAGCCGCGCAGACATGGTTACCGGCGAAAGACGCCGCTTTCAGTCGCCCTCGCCGGGCTTGTCGGAGAAATATTGCTCCTTGCCCTCGACCCCGTCCCATTCCTTTGCGTCGGCGGGGGCGTCGCGCTTGATCGTGATGTTCGGCCACTGCTTGGCGTATTCGGCGTTGAGCGTGATCCACTTCTCAAGTCCCGGCACCGTATCGGGCTTGATCGCTTCGGCGGGGCATTCGGGTTCGCAGACGCCGCAATCGATGCACTCGTCGGGATGAATGACGAGCATGTTCTCGCCTTCGTAGAAGCAGTCCACCGGACAGACTTCGACGCAATCCATGTACTTGCAGCGGATGCATTTGTCGTTGACGACGTAGGTCATGGACGGCTCGTTCTCTTGCGTGCCGCGCAGTAGCGCAGAGGGTCGGCTTTGCCAAGCGCGGCAACCCACCGTCAGTGTCGCGCTTCCAGCACCTCATATGTGTCCTGCGCGGCCCTGGCGTCACCCCGGCGCGGCAATATGCCGGTGACCTTTAAGACGCGCACGCGGGCAGGAAGCGCAAGTGTCAGGATGTCGCCGGGCTTGATGGCGCGGCCGGGCTGCCCGGCACGTTCGCCGTTGACGCGGACATGGCCCGCGGAGACGAGTGCTGCCGCGAGCGTCCGGGTTTTCACGATTCGAGCGTGCCAGATCCAGCGGTCGATCCGCTGGGAGTTCTGGCTTGCGCTCAACCCTTGTCCTTCTTGTCCGCCTCCATGCGCTCTTTCAGCGCAAGCAGTGAAGCGAAGGGAGAGTTCGGATCCAGCGGTTTCTCCCGGCGTTCCGGCCGCGGCTTGAACTGGCTTGCGTCCTTGCGGGGCGCGCGCTCGTGACGATGTTCCTGGCGGTCCTTGTGACGATCCTTGTTATGATCCTTGCCGCGCTTGTCGCGGCGCGGACGCTCGCGTGTTTTTTCGCCTTCCGCCGGAGTTGCGCCGTCCGCTTTCGCTTCGGCGCGTTTCTGCGGCCGCTTATGTTCGGGCTTGCGGTCGGGACGCGGACGTCCCGGACGCCAGACCTCGATCATTGCAGGTTCGGCGGATACGGGCGCGGCGGTTGGTTCCGCATCGGCAACCGGCTCCGCATCTGCGGAAATCGCGGGGGCGGCATGCGCTACGGGATCGCCTTCGGATTGCGGCGGCGTCACTTCAGCGGAAGCCGTAACCGCATCTTCTGCGACCGCGTTTTCCGCGTCCGGCGTTGCTTCGACGGCAGCTTCCGCAACCTGGACGGTCGGGGTTTCTGCCGGCGTTTCGACCGGCGCGGGGCGGCGATCCATCCGATAGCCGAGCGCTTTCAGGATGGATGCGAAGTCTTCGCCCGCGCAGCCGACCAGCGAGGTCATGCCGACGGAAACGGTGAAGCCAAAGCCGTCGATCGCGCCTTGCGGCTTCTCGCCGGGCGAGCCCGGCTTCCAGGCGATCGCTGGGCGAATGAGGTCGGCGAGACGCTCGAGGATATCGACGCGCACCGCGCGCGTACCGGCGACGCGATAGCCGGCCGCGCGATAGAGCGACTTCTGGATTTCGCGATCGTTCGGAATCGAGGTGCGGCCGGAGGAGGCGAGCGAGGGCAATTCGCTCATGCCCTTCTGCGAAAGGCCGCCATGCTTGAGCGCCCACAACAAGAGCGCCAGTTGGCGCGGCGCGGGCTTCAGGAGGGCGGGAATATAGATGTGGTAGGCGCCGAAACGGATGCCGTATTTGCGGAGCTGCCCGCGCGCTTCCTGATCGAGTCCCTTCACTTCGTCGGCGACATTGACGCGGTCGAGCACGCCGAGCGCTTCGACGAGCTGGAAGGCGACGCCGCGGGCCATGCCGTTCACGTCTTCGGCTTTGGCAAGCGCATTCAGCGGCCCGAGCAGTTTCTCGATATGTGCTTCGATCCAGCGGTCGATCCGCGCCGCGACTTTGTCGCGCGCCGGACCGGTGAGCTGCTCGTCGGCGATAAGGTGCGTGCGCGGTTTCAGCGCAACGTCGCCTGCGATCAGACGCGCGACCGGCTCGCCTTTCCAGCGCAACAGGCCATCGTTGGCGAGCACGATCCTGGCGTCGTCCGCCTTGTCGATTTCGTCAGCGCGTTTTTCGATCTCGCCGGCGAGCGCCTTCTGTGCTGCGGCCCTCAGCGCCTTTGCATCGGGCGAACTGCCGGAAGCATCGGCGACAAACTCAAAACCCTGCAAGCGTCCGATCACGTGGCCTTCCACGATCACTTCGCCGCTTTCCTTAATTTCAGTCTCCAAGCGCGTATTCTCTCTCAGGCGCCGCATCAGCACGCTGGTGCGGCGGTCAACGAAGCGTTGGGTAAGGCGTTCATGCAGCGCGTCGGAGAGGCGGTCTTCGACCGCGCGCGTGATGCCTTGCCAGTGTTCAGGGTCGCGTAACCAGTCGGAGCGGTTGGCTGCGAAGGTCCAGGTACGCACTTGCGCGATGCGGTTTGAAAGCGTGTCGATATCGCCTTCAGGCCGGTCGGCAAGGGCCACCTGTTCGGCGATCCAGTCGGCGGGGATGGTACCCTCCCGCATCAAAAATCCATAGAGGGTGAACACCAATTCCGAATGTGCCGCAGGCGATACTTTTCGATAGTCGGGAATTTGACACACCTGCCAGAGGCGGCGGATCGCCTCCGGCGTGCGGGCCATGGACCGGACGTCGGAATCGCGCGTGGCGCGCTCCAGAATCTGCAGATCATCCGCAACCGGCGCGCGCGTAAGGCCTTCCTCGCGCGGGATGACGGCCAGGCTCGCCTCGAGAGCGGCCAGCGAGGAAAAATCGAGTTCATGGTTGCGCCACTGCAACACTTTGACGGGCTCAAAAGTGTGGGTCTCAAGCCGCTCGACCAGATCCGTCTCGAACGGGCGGCAGCGGCCGGTAGTGCCGAAGGTGCCGTCGCGTTGCGCGCGGCCGGCACGTCCCGCGATCTGCGCCATTTCGGCCGCGGATAATTGCCGGAACTGATAGCCGTCGAATTTCCGGTCGGAGGCGAAAGCGACGTGATCTACGTCAAGGTTCAGTCCCATGCCGATGGCATCGGTCGCGACCAGATAGTCGACGTCGCCGGATTGAAAGATTTCCACCTGCGCATTGCGGGTACGCGGCGAAAGTGCGCCGAGCACGACCGCAGCACCGCCGGTCTGGCGGCGGATCAGTTCGGCGATGGCGTAAACTTCGTCGGCGGAGAAGGCGACGATCGCCGAGCGGCGCGGCAGGCGCGTGAGTTTTTTCTCGCCGGCAAAGGTCAGCATCGAAAGCCGCGGCCGCTGGATCACGTCCATGCCGGGCAGGAGCTTCGTCAGAATTCCGCGCACGGTCGCGGCCCCGAGCAGCCAGGTTTCTTCGCGCCCGCGCAGGTTCAGCACGCGATCAGTGAAAAGATGGCCGCGCTCGAAATCTGCCGCGAGTTGCACTTCGTCGACCGCGATGAAGGCGACATCGAGATCCTGCGGCATGGCTTCGACGGTCGAAACCCAGTAGCGCGGGTTCTTCGGAACGATGCGCTCTTCGCCGGTGATCAGCGCGACGTTTTCTTTGCCGACGCGTTCGACGCAGCGTTGATAGACCTCGCGCGCGAGCAGTCGCAGCGGCAGACCGATCAGCCCGCTCGAATGCGCGAGCATGCGATCGATGGCGAGATGCGTTTTGCCGGTGTTGGTCGGCCCTAACACCGCGGTGACGCCGCGCCCGCGGCGCGATGGATCGGAGAAAGACTTCGGAGACGTTTTCAGCAAGGCGTTGGGCCTGAATTCCTACGCAAGATGTACCGTTTCGTTACAAGTTGAAGCGATTTTTCCGCACTCCGTTAAGAATTGGAACGCGCCTGGAACGAATCGCGCCCGAATCACTGACTACGCTTGGTTTCCGGCTTCGTTCACGCTGCATGTAGTCGCTTCCAGACGATCTGCCACAAATTTGCGGATTGATGGAATGGCTTCCGTCACGTTCGCTTCGCGATGAGGTTAATTTTCGCGTCGGCACAACGGCGATTCAGCCTTGAGTCTCATGCCTTTGCATTGTCCTCTTTTGCGACAATCTTAATTCGAATTCGACGCAAAGGGTAACAATTGGAACGAGTCTGGAACGAATCGCGTCCGAATCGCTGACTCGGGCATGTTTCGAGATTTGTTCTCACCACAGATCGTGTATCGAATGGCGCCGCGCACCAAATGAGCGCCGCAAAAAATCCATCGCCGGCTGTGGTGGCGAAAAGTCTTTAACGGCGTCTGGTTAGGGCTGCACTTAGCGGGTGCTGGTGCGGAAGCGCTTGGCTTCCACAACGAAAGTGCCGATCGGAGTGGAGACCGAAGCCTTGATCGGAGCGAGTGCGCGCGTACCGGCCACGGGGGCCAGCCACACGAACATGTTTCGGTTCTCAGCCATCTGCTTTATCGCCGCGCCTTCCGGGTGGTGACCCGCGATCGGAACATAACGTACCTGGCAGACCAGCGTCGGGCCTTGGTATCCATCCGTTTTTGTCGCGGCTTGGTCGGTTTTGAGATAGGACAGCACCAGGTTGAAGCGATAGCGCCCGTCGAAAATCGGCAGCGTGCGGTTGCAGGATTCGGGGCTGAGCACGTCGCCTTTCGACACCAGCGCCAGCATGGCGCTCATCGGATCGACGACATTGGTGCGCGTCTCGTTTGTAATCGGAACGCGCTTATTGTCGGGATCACGTTGCGGTGGATCGATCGAATATCCTTTCGCAAACCCGTTGACGACGCTCAGTTCGATTTTCTGCTCGCGCCGGCTGGTATTGAGAAGGCCAGAAAAAACACTGGCGGTTATGCGATTGCCTTTGAACGTACCGCGCACGCTCATCGAACCCGCTCCCTTCGAAAGCAAACGGATGAGGCCCGAAGTCTTGCCGCTACCCGACGCGACGAAGCCGGATTCGGTCAACTCGACCGTCACTTCGGCGCGTCCGACCGGGATTCCGGTGAGGTACACTGAATAGGCAGCGTCCAGCTGGGTAGTCTGGGCGAATGCAACGCTGGTGCTCGCAGCCACAAGCAGGATGGCAAGGGCGGCGATGCGGCGCATCTTCAGCGGGGCGTGGTGCGGAAGCGCGTTGCTTCCACCACCATGGTGCCAATGCCGGTCGCGATCGAAACCTTGATCGGCACCAGCACGCGGGTGCCGGCGACGGGTGCGAGCGACACGAAGAGTTCGCGGTTTTTCGCGAGTTGCTGCACCTGCGGACGATCCGTCCGGTGACCGGCGATCGGAATATAGCGCGCCTGACAGACAAGAATCGGACCCTGATAGCCGTCAGTCTTTTTGGGCGCCTGTTCGGTGCGCAGATAGGTCAGTTCGACATCGTAGCGGAAGCGCGCGTCGAAAATCGGAATCGTGCGGTTGCAGGATGCGGGGTTCAGCACGTCACCCTGTGTTGCGACGAGCATCAGGCCCGCGCTCAAGGGGTCGACTACATTCGTGCGTGCGGCCTGTGTGATCGGTACGCGATTGACGTCCAGATCTTTCGGCGGCGGCAGTACCGAAAATTCCTTGGCGAAGCCGTTTTCGACGCTGATCTCGACCTTCTCGCTGCGCTCGCTGGTATTCGACTGCGTCGAAAATACGCTCGAAATCACCCGGGTGCCCTGGAACGAGCCGCGGACGGTGGAAGTGCCTTCGCCTTTCGCGATCATCCGCACCAGGCCGGTGAATTTGGCTGTGCCGGCGGCGGCAAAGCCCGCTTCGTTCAGATCGAGGATGACGGCGCCCTGGCCGATGGGGATGCCCGCAAGGTGGATGGAGTAGGCCGCATCCAGCCTGGTCTGCTGGGCGGACGCACCATAGGTGCTCGCCGCCAGAAGCAGCGCGGCAACGGAGAGGGCGGAGCGGGGCATGGACGAATTTCTTCCCGGTCTTTTGGTCCGAAGGACCGATTCAGTGGGGAGAATCATAGCAAAAACCGTCTGATCCGGGCGGATTCGAAGCAGTTCCCGGTAATCGAGCAGGTGGGATGGCTTTGCGTCTTAACTGTGGCTCGAAAACTCCGTTCGAGGCTTCGCTTGACGCCTTTCGGGCCCGTCACTATGGAGATGCCTCGCTTTTTACCCCTTTAGAGGCGGCGCGGGTTCCAGAACCCGGCGGATCGCCTTCGACTGCAAGGATTTTGACGATGTCTCGCCGCTGCGAACTGACCGGCAAGGGTGTCCTCGTGGGCAACAAGGTCAGCCATTCCAACATCAAGACCAAGCGCCGTTTCCTGCCGAATCTCGTGAACGTCACGATGCAGAGCGAAACGCTGAAGCAGGATGTGCGGTTGCGCGTGAGCGCCAATGCGCTGAAGTCGGTCGACCACAATGGTGGGCTCGACGCGTTTCTGGTCAAAGCCCGCGACGAGAACCTGTCCTCGCGCGTGCTGCTTCTGAAGAAGAAGATCAAGAAGAAGCTCGCCGAAGCCAGCTAAGATTTCTGCAAATACGTTTCTGAAAAACCCGCCTTTCAACGGCGGGTTTTTTATTGCGGCCAGAGCATGATCCCGAAAAATGCGAAGCGGTTTTCGGAAATGATCATGCTCAACCAAACAGGCAAGCGACGAGTCTGCTCCAACGCGCTCAATCAGACTCTATTGCGGCCAGACGAAGCGCAACAGCACGGTGCGCTGGAAGAAATTGAAATTGTTGTCGGAAATCAGCGTCAGCAGGATTTCCCCGGTGGGGCCGCGCGTAATGGCGAGCGCTTCCATGTTGTCGATGTCGTATCCGGAATCGGCTTCCAGGAGCACCTTGCCGTCAACGATGGCGCCGGGACGGATCTCGCCGAGCGGGATCGCGCGCAGGCGCAGATGGATGCCGGTCAGGAAGCGAAAGTAACGCTCCAGAATGACGAGATGGCCGGAGGGTGAGATCGCCGCGTCGCTCACTTCGAAAAGATCGGTGCGGCGAACCGCGAAGCTGCCGGGCGTCGCGCCGCCGATGATGAAGGCGATGAGATTGCCGTTTTCATCGAGTCCGCGCTCGGAGATCGCGAGCAGGCTCCCCGAGAGCGGCAATCCTTTTGGCACGAAGGCGAGCGCCTCCAGGCCCTGATTGAACGGCAGCTTGCGGATGCCGTTCGGCGTCTGGATCGGGATGCCGCGTGCACTCAGTCCATCGGCGTGAAGCCGGTATCGCAGAATCCGGTTCGCTCGTTCGATGCCGACATAAAGCGTGTCGCCGTCCGCGGTCAGCGACTCGGTGTCGAACCACTTGCGCGATGTGAGCGTGCGGCCGTCGGGCCCGCGCATCGGCGCCATCTCCGCATTTTCGATGCCGGTGATCCGGTTGCCGTCGAGCGTAAAGGTGCCGCGCAGCCAGTAGCCGCGATCCGAATGGGCAACGAAGTTTTTGCCGTCGGGCAAGATCAGTAGCCCGGAAATGCCGCCGAAATGCTTGAACTTCGATTGCAGGACGAGGCCGCCCACGAATTCGAGTTCGCCGAAACGTCGAGCGTCCGCATTGCGACGGTCGAAAGCGGTAATGGGGCGGGCTTCGATCTCGATCTGCTCGACGCCGGTATTTTCCTGCGCCTGCGGTGCAGGGCTAAATGCAAAAAACGCTGTCGCGAAGCAGACCGCCGCAAAGAGTCGTAAGCGACGCTCGATCAATGAAGCCGCCGGCGCGAACCGCCGCCACGACCTGGTGCCGGCGCGGTTTTTTCTTCGAACAGCTCGGCGAGTTTCTCGGTCATTGCGCCGCCGAGTTCTTCGGCATCGACGATGGTGACCGCACGGCGGTAATAGCGCGTCACATCATGGCCGATGCCGATCGCGATCAGTTCGACCGGCGAGCGGGTTTCGATTTCCTCGATGATCCAGCGCAGATGGCGCTCGAGATAATTGCCAGGGTTCACCGAAAGCGTGGAGTCGTCCACCGGCGCACCGTCGGAAATCATCATGAGAATCTTGCGCTGCTCGGGCCGCGCCAGCAGGCGCTTATGCGCCCAGTCGAGCGCTTCGCCGTCGATGTTCTCTTTCAGGAGGCCTTCGCGCATCATGAGGCCGAGGTTCTTGCGCGCGCGGCGCCACGGCGCATCGGCGGATTTATAGATAATGTGGCGCAGGTCGTTGAGGCGTCCCGGCGACTGCGGCTTGTTCGCGGCGAGCCAGGTTTCGCGCGATTGCCCGCCTTTCCACGCACGCGTGGTAAAGCCGAGAATCTCGACCTTCACCCCGCAACGCTCAAGCGTACGCGCGAGGATGTCGGCGCAGGTCGCGGCGACCGTGATCGGTCTGCCGCGCATCGAGCCGGAATTGTCGAGGAGCAGCGTCACCACGGTATCGCGGAAATCGGTGTCGCGCTCGTTCTTGAAGGAAAGCGGCTGGAACGGATCGGTGACGACGCGGGACAACCGCGCCGGATCGAGCATGCCTTCTTCGAGGTCGAACTCCCAGGCGCGGTTCTGCTGCGCCCTCAGGCGGCGTTGCAGCCGGTTCGCAAGCCGCGCGACCACGCCCTGCAAGTGCTGGATCTGCTTGTCGAGATAGGAGCGCAGCCGCGACAGCTCTTCGGCGTCGCATAGATCTTCCGCGCCGACGGTCTCGTCGAACTTGTTGGTGAAGGCGCGATAATCGGGCCCGCGCGGCTCGTTCGGAAGTTGATGTTTCGGCCGCCACGGCTCGCCGGCTTCCTCGCTGTCGCCGGCATCCATGTCGTCCGGGCGATCCGCGGGCGGCGCATCGTCGGATTCGGCGGCCTGATCCGGCTGCTCTTCGGTGGAAATCTCGGCGTCTTCCTGCGCGGACTGATCGGCCGCCTCGTCTTGTTCGGCTGTGCCCTGATCGTTCGAGGAATTTTCCTCGCCTTTGCCTTCGTCCTGGTCCTGCTCGTCTTCGTCCTGCTCGTTGGAGCGGTCCTCGCCCATGTCGAGCGAGGTGAGCAGATCATGCATTGCCTCGGCGAAACCGCGCTGGTTGTGGATCTCGGAAGCAAGCCGGTCGAGATCATGATCCGCCCGCTTCTCGATGAAATCACGCCACAGTTCGACAACCTTCCGCACACCGACAGGCGGCTTCTGTCCGGTCAGACGTTCGCGCACCAGCATGGCGAGCGCGTCTTCGAGCGGCGCGTCGGCGCGGTCGGTGATCTCTTCGTAATTGCCGCGGTGATAGCGGTCTTCGAGCATGGCGGTGAGATTTTGCGCGACGCCGGCCATGCGCTTCGAGCCGATCGCTTCGACGCGTGCCTGCTCGACTGCTTCGAACACCGAACGGGCATGTTCGCCCTGCGGCAGCATCTTCTTGTGAATCTGCGGATTGTGCATGGCGAGCCGGAGCGCCATGGAGTCCGCGTGGCCGCGGAGAATGGCGGCGTCGGCTTTGCTCAAGCGCCGCGGCGGTTCGGGAAGGCGGGCGCGCTCCTGGTTTACCGCGGGCCGCTCCGCGGCAAAGGAGACTTCAAGTTCAGGCTTGCCTGCGATCGCACGCAACGTAGTTGCGACCGCGCGCTTGAAGGGCTCGGCCGGACTTTCGCTGTTTTTTCCCTTCGTGGGAGCGGACATGCTCGCTCAATTCACGATAGCGCGACGTTCACCGTGGATTCGGGAAGTTCCTTGCCGAAGCTGCGCTGATAGAATTCGGCAACGATCGACCGCTCCAGCTCGTCGCACTTGTTGATGAAGGTGACGCGCAGCGCAAAACCGATATCGCCGAAAATCTGCGCATTCTCCGCCCAGGTGATCACTGTGCGCGGGCTCATCACGGTCGAGAGGTCGCCGTTGATGAAAGCCTGCCGCGTGAGATCGGCGACGCGGACCATCTTGGAGATGGTCTCTCTGCCCTCGGGGGTACGCCAAGCGTGGATCTTGGACGAAACGATATCCACTTCCTTGTCGTGCGGAAGATAGTTGAGTGTCGTCACGATCGACCAGCGGTCCATCTGGCCCTGGTTGATCTGCTGCGTGCCGTGATAGAGACCGGTGGTATCGCCGAGGCCCACGGTGTTTGCCGTCGCGAACAAGCGGAAGGCGGGATGCGGACGGATCACCTTGTTCTGGTCGAGGAGGGTGAGGCGGCCGGAGACTTCCAGCACGCGCTGGATCACGAACATCACATCCGGACGGCCGGCGTCATATTCGTCGAACACGAGCGCGACATTGCGCTGCAGCGCCCAGGGCAGGATGCCGTCGCGGAATTCGGTGACCTGCCGGCCCTCGCGGACGACGATCGCGTCCTTGCCGACGAGGTCGATACGGCTGATGTGGCTGTCCAGATTCACGCGCACGCAGGGCCAGTTCAGGCGGGCGGCGACCTGCTCGATATGCGTCGATTTGCCCGTGCCGTGGTAGCCCGAAACCAGCACGCGGCGGTTGTGGGCGAAGCCCGCCAAGATCGCGAGCGTCGTGTTGCGGTCGAAAATATAGTCCGGATCGGTATCCGGCACGTGCGCTTCCGGCTCGGAATAGGCTGGAACTTCAAGGTCGGTATCGATCCCGAAAACCTGCCGGACGGAAACTTTCATATCCGGGAGCGGGGCCAGTTCTGTATTCGCGGTCATGCTTTTTCTCGCCGAAAGGCGGCTTTTGCCTTGCAAAGATAGGGCCGAATCTGGAGTTCCCGGACGGCTGCCGGGGTCGTGCGGAATCTTACCAGAAGCCTTAGCAGAAACCTTGGGCCTTTAGGTAGTTGTAGGCCTGCACAACAGCCCTGAAGCGGTCTTCGCTCGACCGGTCGCCGCCGTTGGCGTCCGGGTGGTGGCGCTTTACCAGTTCCTTGTAGCGGGCTTTGAGCGCCTCGGCGGTGGCGTCGATCTCGAGGCCCAGCGTGTCGAACGCCTTTCGCTCGGCGTTGCGGATCATCCGGCCTTCGGGAGCCTCGGCCTCCTGCTGGAAGGTCCCGGCGGCACCCCCGAAAATACGGAAAGGATCGCTCCAGCTCTCGCCGGTGAAACCGGGGTTGTTGCCGCCCTTCTTGCCGCGTTTCTTTTCGCCGCCGTTCTGACCCATCTTCCAGGTCGGGCGGTGGCCGGTCAGCGCGTCCTTCTGGTACTGGGCGACGGCGTCGTCTTTCATGCCGGAGAAGTAATTGTAGTTCGCGTTGTATTCGCGGACGTGATTGATGCAGTAATTCCAGTACTCGCCTTCGCGGTCGCGGCCTTTGGGCGCCTTGTGCGTGCCCGGCTCCTTGCAGGCATGCCAGTCGCAGGCAGGGCTCTCGGCTTTGAGCTTCTGCTTCTTGTTCCGCTCGATCGGCTTGACGCGGATCTTATCGAAGAGGGGCGAGTCGAATTTCATGTGACGACTATATGGCGATTGGGGCTTGCTCGCACAAGCAACAGTGCTGGTACGACTAACGGGAAGTTGTTGCGTGATCGTTGACGGAAAGACCATAGCGCTTTATGCGGCGCGGCCATGACCAAACCGGACAAAACCCTAGACCGCATTCGCGACCGTTTGACGGCTGCCTTGAAGCCGGAAGCGATCGAGGTGATCGACGAAAGCGGGCAGCATGTCGGTCATGCCGGCGCGATTCCCGGCAAGACCACGCATGTTCGGGTTCTCGTTACCGCCGAGGCATTTCAGGGCAAGAGCCGGCTCGACCGGCACCGGATGGTCAATGATCTCCTGAACCACGAGATGAGTGCGGGCCTGCATGCGCTCGCGATCGTGCCGAAAGCGCCGGGGGAGTAGCTCTCTTGTCATTCCGAGGCGCGAGCGAAGCTCGCGAACCCGGAATCCAGAGTGAGAGCATAATGTTTGAATGTTTCGCCCTGGATTCCGGATCGCCGCTGCGCGGCGTCCGGAATGGCAAATATAAGGGCGACCTACTCCGCCAGCGCTTCTCTCAGCAGTGCCAGTACGCTTTCTTCCTCGACATCCTTCGCGATGAACGCCTTGCCGATGCCCTTGGCGAGGATGAAGACGAGCTTGCCGCGGCTGACCTTCTTGTCCTGCATCATGAGCGACAACAGCCGTTCCGGTCCGGGCAGTTCGCCGGGGATTTGCGAGAGCTTGGTCGGCAGGCCGACGCTTTCGAAGTGTTTGACGACGCGCGCCACGTCGGCGGGTTTGCAGAGCTTGCGCTTCGCGGACAGCCGGAACGCAAGCACGCAGCCGAGCGCAACACCCTCTCCGTGCAGGAGCCGGTCGGAGTATCCCGTCGCCGCTTCCAGTGCGTGGCCGAAGGTATGCCCGAGATTGAGGAGTGCGCGGTCTCCGGTTTCGCGTTCGTCGCGGGCGACGATTGCGGCCTTGGCCTTGCAACTCGTGGCGACGGCTTTCTTGCGTGCGGCGCCGCCTTTGAAGACTGCGCGCCAGTTTTTCTCTAACCAGGCGAAGAATTTCGCGTCGTTGATGAGGCCGTATTTTGCGACCTCGCCGTAGCCGGCGCGAAACTCGCGCGGCGGCAGCGTGTCGAGCGCGGTCAGGTCGGCGAGCACAAGGGCCGGCTGGTGGAACGCGCCGATCAGGTTCTTGCCTTGCGGAGAGTTGATCCCGGTCTTGCCGCCGACCGAGGAATCCACCTGCGCGAGCAGGCTCGTCGGAATCTGCACGAAGCCGACGCCGCGGCGCACGACGCTCGCGGCAAAGCCGGCAAGATCGCCGATCACGCCGCCACCGAGCGCTACCACGAGATCGCCGCGTTCGATCCGCGCTTCGAGGACCGCCTCCGCAACTTTTTGCAGTTCGCCGAAACTCTTGGTGCTTTCGCCGGGTGCCAGCAAAACGCTGCGATAGCGCAGCTTTGCAGCTTCGAGCGATTGCTCCAGCGCCGCAAGATGATGACGCGCGACGTTGCTGTCCGTCACGATCGCAACGGAAGTGCCGGGCTTGAGCTTGGCGATGCGCTTGCCCGCGTCTGCGATCAGGTTGTCGCCGATCACGATGTCGTAGCTGCGCTTGCCGAGCTTGACCCGGACGGTTTCGTTTTTGCTCTGCTTTAGAATTTTCTTGTTTGTGCTTTTCTTGGGCGTTTTCATGCTTGCGGCTCGTGCAGCGTTGCTCCCAGGCGATCGACGATGGCTTCCACGACTTCTTCGTGCGGCACTTCGGCGGAGGTAATACAGAGGTCCGCCTCCGCATAGACCGGTTCGCGTGCAACCAGAAGATTGCGCAGCGTCGCTTCCGGATCGGCGGTTTGCAGAAGCGGGCGATTGCTCTTGCGGCGAACGCGCTTCATCAGCGTTTCGAGATCCGCTTTGAGCCATATCGAAATGCTGCGTTCGCGAATGCGCGCGCGCGTCTCTTCGTTCATGAAAGCGCCGCCGCCGGTTGCGATCACCTGCGGGCCGTTTTCGAGCAGGCGCGCGATGACTTTCTGCTCGCCTTTGCGGAATTCCGCTTCGCCCTTGCTTTGGAAGAATTCGGGGATGGTCATATTGGCCGCGCGTTCGATCTCGTGGTCGGCGTCGGCGAAGCGGAGGCCGAGCCTTTGTCCGAGCCGGCGTCCGATCGAGCTTTTGCCCGAGCCCGGCATGCCGACGAGCACGATCGAGCGGCAGCCGAGGCTCGCGCGGAACGCGTCGGCGCGCGGATGAAGGGCAATCGGCGGCGGTGAGGGCATATTCATTTTCCTGCGGCAACATATGGCGCTTTCGCCGCAGCCTGTAAAATGCCGCTCTCGTCGGCCCGCCGATTCGAAAGACCTGCTCGCATGCCCACACTCTTTCGCCTGCTCACCATTCTCGCGATCATGGGTGGCATCGCCTATGGCGCAGCCTGGTTGCTTGCGAACTATCTCGAGCCCGCGCCGCGCAGCATCACGATCACGGTCCCGCAGGACCGGATCGGCAAATGAGCGCGAAAGCCAAAAAAAGCGCGGCATCGAACGCGCCGGGGCAGCGTGGCCTTTTTCTCGACATGCTCGCGACCGAGCGCAACGCGAGCAAGAACACGCTCGACGCTTATGCACGCGATCTCGACGATTACGCCGAATTTCTTGCCGGCAAGAAGAGCGATTTTTCGCGCGCGGATACCCAGGCGATCCGCGACTATCTCTCCGCGTTGAAGCGCCGCGAACTTGCGGCGGCTTCGGTGGCACGAAAACTCTCCGCGATCCGGCAGCTGCACCGCTTTCTCTATACCGAAGGCTTGCGGGGCGACGATCCTTCCGCCGTGCTCGAAGGGCCGCGCCGCGGCAGGCCGCTGCCGAAAATCATGACGGTTGCGGAAGTGTCGAAACTGCTGGCCGCCGCGCATGATGCTGCCGCCGAAACCGGTGAGACGAAAGGGGACGCGGCGCGGCGTCTGCGCGCCTTGCGGCTCGCGGCATTGCTCGAACTGCTCTACGCCTCGGGTTTGCGCATCTCCGAACTGATCGCGCTGCCGGCCTCGGCCGCGCGCACCAAAAGCGATGCCATCATCGTCCGTGGCAAGGGGAACAAGGAGCGCCTCGTGCCGATCGGAGACGCTGCGAAGCGCGCGATGAAAGCCTATCTCGACGTAAGCCTCGAGAATGCGAAGGCGCCGCCATCGCGCTGGCTGTTTCCGTCCTTCGGGACCAGCGGGCACGTGACGCGCCAGCATGTCGCACGGGAGTTGAAGGCGCTGGCGGCCAGTGCCGGCATTTCGCCGGCCAAGATCAGCCCGCATGTGTTGCGCCATGCCTTTGCCAGCCATCTGCTTGCAAACGGCGCAGACCTGCGCGTCGTGCAAGCGCTTCTGGGGCACGCGGATATTTCGACCACGCAGATTTACACGCATGTGCTGGACGAACGTCTCAAGAACATGGTGCGCGACCTGCATCCGCTTTCGGAGAAATAGGCGCTTCACCCCGGCGTAACTTGACTTCGAAGGGGCGAAACGGGCAGCTAGGGCCCGAATTTACAGGGGCCCTAAGGCCTCTAACGCCCGAGCCCTGATGCGCACGTATCTCGATTTCGAAAAACCCGTCGCCGAACTCGATGCCAAGATCGAGGAATTCCGCACGCTTGCGGCTTCCAGCGAGGGGGTTGCGATCGCGGAAGACGTCGCGCGGCTCGAGGCGAAGTCGGAACTTGCGCTCTCGGAAATCTACGAGAACCTCACACCCTGGCAGAAAACGCAGGTCGCGCGGCATCCGCAGCGGCCGCATTTTTCCGACTACATTGCCAAGCTGTTCGAGGAATTCACGCCGCTCGCCGGCGACCGTAAGTTCGGCGACGATCAGGCCATCATCGGCGGCTTTGCGCGTTTCGAGGGGCAAAGCGTCTGCGTGATCGGCCACGAAAAAGGCTCGACCACCGAAGCGCGTATCCAGCACAATTTCGGCATGGCTCGCCCCGAAGGATACCGGAAAGCGGTGCGGCTCATGGAATTGGCCGATCGTTTCGAGGTGCCGGTGGTGACGCTGGTCGACACCGCGGGCGCCTATCCCGGGATCGATGCCGAGGAGCGCGGACAGGCGGAGGCGATTGCCCGCTCGACCGATGCCGGCCTTGCGCTCGGGGTCCCCAACGTCTCGGTCATCATCGGCGAAGGCGGTTCGGGCGGCGCGATCGCGATTGCGACCGCGAACAAGGTGCTGATGCTCGAGCATTCGATCTACAGCGTGATTTCCCCGGAAGGGGCGGCCTCGATCCTGTGGCGCGACACCACCAAGGCCCAGGAAGCGGCGACCAATATGAAGATCACCGCCCAGGACCTTTTGCGGCTTGGGGTGGTGGATGAAATCATCCCGGAGGCAGCAGGTGGCGCGCACCGCCATCCGGAAGCCACGATTTCGGCCACTGGTAAGGCTATTCAGACCGCTCTAGCGGGGTTCAATGGCCTTTCACGCGATCAAATTCGGAGTCTGCGGGCCGAAAAATTTCTGGCGATCGGCCGGAATCTCTGATTTTTCAATCACTTGTGCGCGAGCGCAATCGGGGGTCGTGGAAAACTGCGGTTGCGGTAACGAGCCGTCAAGGGTAACGCATTAGGCAATGGGGACCGGTAATTTTTCTGCGCATTTGCTGGAGTTCGCGTTGAAGCTGCGTCGTCCAAAATCTGCGATCCGTTTCGCGGCGGCCACGGCCGTCTGCGGCCTTTTACTGTCCGGCTGTAGCGCCGAGAACTTCGTCTATGGCGCCGACGGCAACAAGAAGCATTTGCGTCCCATCTCCGCGCAAACCGCGTCGTTGATGCAGCAAAAGGGCATGACCAAAGAGTCGCCCATCCTGCTCCGCATCTACAAGGAAGAATCCGAACTCGAGATCTGGAAGAAGACGACCGCGGGGCGCTACGAGCTTTTGAAGAAATTTCCGATCTGCAAATGGTCGGGTGAGCTCGGTCCCAAGATCAAGACCGGTGACCGGCAGGCGCCGGAAGGATTCTATTTCATCCGCCCCGAGCAGATGAACCCGCATTCGAGCTATCACCTCGCATTCAATCTCGGTTTCCCGAACGATTTCGACCGCGCGCACAACCGCACCGGCGCGCATCTCATGGTGCATGGCGATTGCTCGTCCTCGGGCTGTTACGCCATGACCGACGAGCAGATCGCCGACATCTTCGCGCTTGCGCGTGAGGCCTTCGACGGCGGGCAACTCGCGTTCCAGGTGCAGGCGTTCCCGTTCCGGATGACGAACGCCAACCTCACGCGTCACCGCAACAACCCGAACCAGTCGTTCTGGCGCATGCTCAAAGAAGGCAGCGACCATTTCGAAGTGACGCGGCAGGAACCGAAGATCGACGTCTGCAATCGGCGCTATATCTTCAACGCGGTGCCGGACGATCCGATGAAGCCATTCGATCCGGCGCGGGCCTGTCCGAGCTATCATCTGCAGCCGGAAATCGCGCAGCTTTTGCAGAACCGGCAGAACGCCGACCAGAACGACATCACCTCGGTGTTTGCGCGCACGACCGCCGCCGCGCCTGTGCGCACGAATAACGATGGCGGCTCCAATCCGGTGTTCGCCGGCCGCGTGCCGATGAGTTCGGTGCAGGCGCAGCAGGCCGCGGCGGAAGCCGACGCTGTCGAAGAGGATGATGCCCCGCGTCCGGCCACGAAGCAGAAGCGCAAGAAGCAGGCGAAACAGAAACAGCAGAAAAAGCAGCAACAGCAGACGCAGGCGCCGACCGCGAACCAGACCACCTCGCTGAATTCGGTCGCGCCGTTCCGCCCGGCCAACGGACGCTTCGACTCTTACGCGCAGTAAGTAATCCGGTGCGCAGTAAATAATCTGTCCAACGCGAAATAAAAAAGCGCCGCAGCCTTCCGGTTTGCGGCGCTTTCTTTTTGTTTTCTGCGTCAGGCGAGGCGGCCGTGGCAGTTTTTGTATTTCTTGCCCGAGCCGCAGGGGCAGGGCTCGTTGCGGCCGACCTTGCCCCAGTCGTTCGGGTTCTTCGAATTGCGGTCGCCCTTGGGCTGCGCGCCGGAAGTCAGGCGAACGGGCTGCGCCATCTCGTCTTCGCCAGTATCAGGATTGAGATGGCTCGCCTGCATCTCCGGCAATTCCTGCTCCGGCGGACGCTCCATGATCTCGATATTGAGCAACTGCGCTGAAACCAGCTGGCGCAACCGCGCGAGCAGGCTTGCGAACAGCGGGAAGGCGTCGGCCTTGTCTTCGTTCAGCGGATCGCGCTGGCCGAAGCCGCGCAGGCCAATGACCTGCCGCAGGTGCTCCAGCATCACCAGATGCTCACGCCAGAGATGGTCGAGCGTCTGCATCAGCACCGACTTCTCGACATAGCGCATCAGTTCCGGGCCGTATTTGGCGACCTTCGCGGCCATGGCCTCATCGGCGGCGCGGGTGATGCGTTCCTTCACCTCGTCGTCGGCGATCCCTTCTTCCTTGGCCCAGTTCTGGACCGGAAGCTTCAGGCCGAGCGCCTCCTCGACTTCCTTTTCGAGGCCGGCAGTATCCCACTGTTCGGCGTAGGCGTTCGGCGGAATGTGGCGCGTGACCATCTCTTCGATCACGCCGTGACGCATGTCGGCCACGGTTTCGGAAACGTCGGTCTCGCGCATCAGGTCGATGCGCTGCTCGAAGATCACCTTGCGCTGGTCGTTGGAGACGTCGTCGTATTTCAAAAGGTTCTTGCGGATGTCGAAGTTGCGCGCCTCGACCTTCTGCTGCGCCTTTTCCAGCGCCTTGTTGATCCAGGGATGGACGATGGCTTCGCCTTCCTCGAGACCGAGCTTCTGAAGCATGCCGCCCAGATTGCTGGAGCCGAAGATGCGCATCAGGTCGTCTTCGAGCGAGAGATAGAACTTGGAGCGGCCGGGATCGCCCTGACGGCCGGAGCGGCCGCGAAGCTGGTTGTCGATGCGGCGGCTTTCGTGGCGTTCGGTGCCGATGACGTAAAGCCCGCCAGCGTTCAGCGCGACTTCCTTGAGTTTCGCAATCTCTTCGCGGATCTTCTGCTCCGCCTGCTTGCGCTGCTCGCCCGGCTCCATGTCGCCGAGTTCGTTCCTGATGCGCATGTCGGCGTTGCCGCCGAGCTGAATGTCGGTGCCGCGGCCTGCCATGTTGGTGGCGATCGTCACCGCGCCCGGAATGCCGGCCTGACCGATGATCTGGGCTTCCTGCTCGTGATAGCGCGCGTTCAGAACCGCGAAGACTTTTTCCTTCGCGGTCTTCTGGTCGCCGTCATAGAGCGGACGGAAGGCGTCGGCGTCGTTGAATTCCTTCTGCTTGAAGCCGCGCGCTTTGAGCGCGCTGGCAAGCTGTTCGGACTTCTCGATCGAGGTGGTGCCGACGAGGATCGGCTGGCCGCGCGTCTTGCAGTCCTCGATGGTGTCGATGATCGCTTTGTATTTCTCGTCCGCGGTCCGATAGACCTCGTCGTGTTCGTCGACGCGCGATACCGGAATGTTGGTCGGCACCTCGACGACTTCGAGCTTGTAGATGTCGGCGAACTCGTCGGCTTCGGTCGAGGCCGTGCCGGTCATGCCCGCGAGCTTTTCGTAAAGCCGGAAATAGTTCTGGAAGGTGATCGAGGCCAGCGTCTGGTTTTCCGGCTGGATCTGCACATGTTCTTTGGCTTCCAGCGCCTGATGCAGACCTTCGGAATAGCGGCGGCCCGGCATCATGCGGCCGGTGAATTCGTCGATGATGACGACTTCGCCGTCTTTCACGATGTAGTCCTTGTCGCGCGTGAACAGTTTGTGCGCGCGCAGGCCCTGATTGACGTGATGGACGATCGAGACGTTCTCGATGTCGTAGAGCGAATCGCCTTTCAGCAGCTTGGCGTCGCGCAGCATCTGCTCCAGCCGCTCCATGCCGGATTCGGCGAGTGTCACGGTGCGCTGCTTTTCGTCGAGTTCGTAGTCTTCCGTCTTCAGGTGCGGAATGTAGCTGTCGATGGTGTTGTAGAATTCCGAGCGGTCGTCGAGCGGACCGGAAATGATGAGCGGCGTGCGGGCTTCGTCGACGAGGATCGAGTCGACTTCGTCGACGATCGCGTAAAAGTGCGGGCGCTGCACCATCTGGCCCAACTCGTACTTCATGTTGTCGCGCAGATAGTCGAAGCCGAGTTCGTTGTTGGTGCCGTAGGTCACGTCGCAGGCGTAAGCGGTCTGCCGCTCGGCGTCGTCGAGCCCGTGCACGATCACGCCGACGGTGAGGCCGAGGAATTTGTAGATCTGGCCCATCCATTCGGAGTCGCGCTTGGCGAGGTAGTCGTTGACGGTCACGACATGCACGCCCTTGCCGGCGAGCGCGTTGAGATAGACCGCGAGCGTCGCGACCAGGGTCTTGCCTTCGCCGGTCTTCATTTCGGCGATGGCGCCCTCGTGCAGCACCATGCCGCCGATCAGCTGCACATCGAAATGGCGCTGGCCCAGCGTGCGCTTGGCCGCTTCGCGGACGGTGGCGAAAGCGGGCACCAAGAGATCGTCGAGCGAGGTGCCGTCCGCGATCTGTTTCTTGAATTCTGAAGTGCGGGCGCGCAGCTCGTCATCGGTGAGCTTGGCGATCTCCGCTTCGAGCGCGTTGATTTCCTTGACGCGCGGGGAATAGGCCTTGATCCGGCGGTCGTTGGAGGAGCCGAAGAGCTTGCGGGCGAACGAGCCGATCATCGAAAAGCTATTCCTTACATCCGGCCGTGCGCGGCCTGCCATCCTGGAACCACGGGGAAGTACGAGCGGCTTAATGCACTACCGCCGGTCCTTTGGTCGAGCATGATCTGATCCGAAAAAGCGGGTTTCTTGCCTTCCGGGAGCATGCTCCGGATCACGATGCCGCGAGGCTTTTTCATGATCGACGAGGTTTTGCGAGAGATATGAACGCCCTTTGGGCTTGTCAATTGGATCAGCCCGCCGCAGGGGCGCTAAAGCCTTGCCAGAACACCGTACTTCCGTCACTTTCCGCCCGCCTTAGTTCGAAAAAGGGCGCTTTCATCTTCCGCCGACGGCCCCTTAACGAAGTAATCCGATTTTTGATCCAGGCCGGGCCAGCCAATTCCGGCGGCCGCCGCTCTTCCCGAGGTAATCGATGAAACGCAGCTTTTCGTTATTTTCCCTTGCGCTTGCGCTCACGCTGGGCGTTGCCCTGGCTGTCGGCGCGCCGCTGGCCGTCCTTGCCCAGAAAAAGGACGATCCGGTCGTTGCCCGCGTAAACGGCGTGGAAATCCGCCAGAGCGACGTCGATATCGCCGACGCCGACATCGGCCAGAGCCTGCCGCAGCCGCCGGGGGATGCCCGCAAGGAAGCGATCGTCGCCTACCTCATCGATGTCGCCATTCTGGCGCAGGCCGCCACCGCCCAGAAGCTCGAAGCGTCGCCCGAATTCGTCTCGCGGCTCGCCTACGCGAAGAACAAGGTGCTGATGGAAACCTTGCTCAGCGAGACCACCAAGACCGCCGCGACCGAAGCGGAAATGAAGAAGCTCTATGACGAGTCGGTTGCGAAGATGCAGCCGGAAGAGGAAGTCCGCGCCCGGCACATTCTGGTGAAAACCGAAGCCGAAGCGAAGGACGTGCTCGCCAAGCTCAAAGGCGGCGCCGATTTCGAAAAGCTCGCCAAGGAGCTCTCGATCGATCCTTCGGCCAAAGCCAATGGCGGCGACCTCCAGTATTTCTCCAAGGGCCAGATGGTGGCCGAATTCTCCGACACGGCCTTCAAGCTCGACAAGGGCCAGCTTTCGGAGCCGGTGAAGACCCAGTTCGGCTTCCACATCATCAAGGTCGAAGACAAGCGCCAGAAGCCGTTGCCGAAATATGAGGATGTCAAGGATCAGGTGCAGGCGTTCGTGGTGCGCAAGGCGCAGGCCGAACTCATCCTGAAGCTGCGCAACGAGGCGAAAGTCGAGAACCTCGTGAAAAAGGAAGCGCCGCCGGCGCCGCCCGCGAAGGACGCGCCGAAGGCCGACCCCAAGAAGAAGTAATTTAAGCGGTCTTGCACCGGATTTATTGCTGAAAGGGCACGGGCCGGATTTATCCGGCCCGTGCTTTTTAGTATTGGCCGGGACTGGAAAACCCGACCCGGTTGGTCCCGGCCATGCCGCTATGAAGTCCGGGAAAGAGGATGAAGATGAGCACGACAGTTTCTCCGCTTGCACCGAAGGAATTCATCGATCCGCCGGCCATCGACGGCGTGCGGCTCGCCACCGGCTCGGCCGGCATCAAGTACAAAGGGCGCACGGACGTGTTGCTCGCCGCCTTCGACAAGGGGACTACGGTCGCAGGCGTCTTCACGCGCTCCAAGTGCCCGTCGGCGCCGGTCGAATGGTGTCGCGAGCAGGTCAAGCGCGGCACGGCGTTCGGCCTCGTGGTGAATTCCGGCAACGCCAATGCCTTCACCGGCAAGAACGGCAAAGACCAGGTGCGCTTCACGACCAAGCTTGCGGGCAAGGCGATCGGCTGCAAGCCCTCGGAAGTTTTCATTGCCTCGACCGGCGTGATTGGCGAGCCGTTGGATGCGAAGAAGTTCGACGGCGTGCTCGAAGAGATCGTCGCCCGCGCGGAGCCCGGCCATTTTCTGGAGGCCGCGCGCGCGATCATGACGACCGATACTTTTCCTAAGACGGCAACGGCGACGGCAAAGCTCGGCAAGGCCACGGTGACGATCTGCGGGATTGCGAAGGGCGCCGGCATGATCGCGCCCGATATGGCGACGATGCTTTCTTTCGTTTTCACCGACGCGCCGATCGCGGCGAAAGCATTGCAGAAGCTACTCAGCGAAGGCGTCGAGGATACCTTCAACGCGGTCACCATCGACGGCGATACCTCGACCTCGGACACGCTGCTTCTGTTCGCCACCGGTGCTGCGGCGAAGCGTGGCGCGCCGAACATCACCAAGGCGAAAGACCCGGCGCTGAAAGGTTTTCGCAAAGCGCTGATGGGCGTGCTCGCAAATCTTTCCGAACAGGTGGCGCGCGACGGCGAGGGTGCCCGCAAGCTCGTTGAGATCACGGTCGAAGGGGCGAAGTCGAAACAATCCGCGCGCAGGATCGCCATGTCCATCGCCAACTCGCCGCTCGTGAAAACCGCGATCGCGGGCGAGGATGCGAACTGGGGTCGTGTCGTGATGGCGGTCGGCAAGGCCGGCGAGCCTGCGGACCGGGATAAGCTCTCGATCTGGTTCAACGGCATCCGGGTCGCGCACAAGGGCGCGCGCGATCCTTCCTATGACGAGGCGGAAGTGTCGGAAGCGATGAAGA
Source organism: Pseudomonadota bacterium (assembly GCA_963205465.1). Classification (GTDB taxonomy): domain Bacteria; phylum Pseudomonadota; class Alphaproteobacteria; order Rhizobiales; family Xanthobacteraceae. Next base: position 31,445 of record CAUJKG010000296.1, read on the forward strand.
AGCCGGAGATCGCGCTCAAAGTGGCGCTCGGTCTCGGCAAAGGGAAGGATCGCGTGCTGACCTGCGACCTCACCAAAGAGTATGTCGCGATCAACGGCGATTATCGCAGCTGAGGTTCATGCGGAAGCGAAGCATTATTTTAAGCGATCATTGACCGTGGTTTTTAACGCCATTTTGCGAGGTTCCCGGTGAAACTCCTGATCGTCGCCGCTTGCGCGCTGATCGACGTTGATGGCCGGGTTCTCCTCGCCAAGCGTCCTGCCAATAAGGATATGGCGGGGCTTTGGGAGTTTCCCGGCGGCAAGGTCGATCCGGGCGAGCGGCCGGAAATAACTCTCATCCGGGAACTGAGGGAGGAACTGGGAATCCAGGTGCAGGAGGCGTGTATCGCGCCGCTCACTTTCGCAAGCCATACCTATCCGCACTTCCAGCTCCTGATGCCGCTGTGGGTTTGCCGGAGATGGGAAGGCGAGGCGAAAGCGCTCGAGGGGCAAGAACTCGCCTGGGTACGGCCGAACCGGCTTCGCGATTATCCGATGCCGCCCGCGGACGAGCCTTTGATCCCGCATCTGATCGATTTGATCGCGATGCCCGGTTGAAATGGCAGGAGCCGAACATGGCCAAAGAATTGACGCAGACCCTCAAAGCATTTGCCCGTAACGAGCGCGGCGGGACCGCCATCGAATACGCCATCATCGCGGCAGGCGTCGCGGTTGCGATTGTCGGCACGCTCGGCATCGTCGGCGAAACCGTGCGCGACAGTCTCTTCAAGAAAATTGCCGACGCGCTCGGCGCGTAACTTCATCCGGAATTTTTATTCTGTCTTGCTGCCGGCCGGGAGTTCGACCGTGCTAAGCGCGTCCGCGAGGCGCGTTTTCGCGCTGCCGGGCCGGAGCGGCTGCTGCTGGCTTTCGTGCGGCGACCATCCCGACAACCATAGAATTTCGAAGGTTGCGCGAATGCGGCCGTCGTTGTCGGCAAAACGTTCGCGATAGATTTCCGCGGCACGAAACAGCGTCGTGCGTTGCAACGGCTTGCGGCTGCGCTCGGCGAGCGCATTCGTCGCCCCCATGCGGCGCAGGTCGTGCATCAGCGCGATGGCGTTGTCGTAGCGAACCGTGAAGCGGTCGGTGTCGGTCACCGGCAGCGCCAGTCCCGCGCGCTGCAACAGGCCGCCAAGCACGCGCACTTCCACGAAAGGCGAAACCCGCGGACTGATGCCGCCTTCGATTTCGCTTTCGGCAATGGCCAGCGCTTCGCGCAGTTCAGTGAGGGTATCGCCGCCGATCACCGCGGCGAGCAGCAGGCCGTCGGGCTTCAAGAGGCGCTTCATCTGCGCGAGCACGCCCGGCAGGTCGTTCAGCCACTGCATCGACAAGAGCGAGATTGCGAGGTCATAGGGCGCGCGTGCGCCTTCGATGGTTTCCGTCTCGCCGGTGACCGGCAAAAGATCGACGCTTTCGGTCTTGTTCGAGCGCAGCAGCGCGTCGCGCAATTCGTCCGGCGACGGCGTTTCGATCAGCGCCGTGCGGGGAAAATCGCGCGTCATGGTCGCGAGGCGCTCGAACAGATCTTCCGTTGCGCGCTCGAGCAGGAATTTTTCCGCGCCTTTGCGCGCGGCGCGGCGTTGCCGTTCGCGCAGAAGGGTCCGGTCGAAAAGAATGTGCGGTGCGTTCAAGAGCGGTATACCTGCGGACTCGGCGAGGTGGCGTCGGGCGAAATTCAGCGTTAGCATTTTGAACGATGCTGCTCGCTGCCAAGGCTTTTCGGCCAGTCTCCGCCGCCGCGCAACTCCTTGCGTCGGGCGGACGCGCAGTCATGCAGGCCGTGTTGCCGCCGACTTGTCTCGGTTGCCGCAAGCCGGCGGGCGGGGCCGGCGGTCTTTGCGCCAAATGCTGGGAGGCAGCAGGCTTCATCGAGCGGCCTTATTGCGAACGGCTGGGAACTCCTTTCGCATATGAGAGCGGCGGACCGCTGATCTCGCCGTCTGCTTTTGCCGATCCGCCTGCCTTCGACCGGGCGCGAGCGGCGATGCGTTTTTCCGATGTCGCACGCGATCTCGTGCATCTCCTGAAATACGGCGACCGGCTCGATCTGGTGCAGCCATTCTCGCACTGGATGGCGCGCGCGGGCAGCGAGTTGCTGCGCGAATGCGATGCGCTCGTTCCCGTGCCGTTGCACTGGACGAGGCTGTTTCAGCGCCGCTTCAATCAGTCGGCGGCACTGGCGCAGGCGCTCTCGCGGCGAACGAAGGTCCCGGTCATCGATGACGTGCTCATCCGCGTGCGCGCGACACCGCCGCAGGTGGGGTTGGCACGTGACGAACGCGCCAGAAACGTGCATGGCGCTTTCTCGGTTGGCCAAGCCTTGCGCGTGAAAATGAAAGGCAAACGGATCGTTCTGATCGACGACGTGTTGACCACAGGCGCCACGGCCAATGCCTGCGCGCGGGTGCTGCGCCGCGCCGGTGCGGCGAGGATCGATGTGCTCACTTTGGCGCGGGTTGTCGATCCGGCCTGAAACCCGATATTATCGGTTTGTCTAGTCAAGGAGTTTCCGGTGACCGGAACGCAGACGAAATTCAAGGCCGCTCTGGTGCAGATGCGCACCTCGCTCTCGGTAGAGAAGAACATCGCCGACGCGAGCAAGCTGATCCGTGAAGCGAAAGAGCTCGGCGCGGAGTATATCCAGACGCCGGAGATGACCAATATCATGGAGCAGGGCCGCGACGGCTTGTTCGCGCGGTTGAAGGAAGAAGAGCACGACGACGCGCTCGCCGCCTTCCGTGAACTCGCGCGCGAGTTGAAGGCCTACCTTCATGTCGGCTCGCTCGCGATTAAGGCGTCCGACGACAAGGCGGTCAATCGCAGCTTCCTGATCGATCGCGCGGGCGACATCGTTACGCGCTACGACAAGATTCATCTCTTCGACGTGCAGCTTGCCGGGGGCGAGAGCTATCGCGAATCGAACACCTATAAGCCGGGTGAGATCGCGGTAACGGCCGATCTGCTCTGGGGGCGGCTCGGTCTCACCATCTGTTACGATCTGCGTTTTCCCGCGCTCTATCGCGCGCTCGCCACGGCCGGCGCGCATTTCCTCGCCGTGCCGGCGGCCTTCACCAAGCAGACCGGCGAGGCGCATTGGCATGTGTTGCAACGCGCGCGCGCGATTGAGACGGGTTCGTTCGTGTTCGCCGCCGCGCAGGGCGGGCATCATGAAAACGGCCGCGATACCTTCGGCCACAGCCTGATCGTCGATCCCTGGGGACGCGTGCTTGCTGAAGCCGGCAAGGAGCCGGCAGTCGTGATCGCCGAGATCGATGTCGAGGAAGTGGCGCGCGTGCGGGCGCGCATTCCTTCGCTCGAGCACGGCCGCCGTTTCGAAGTCGCCGCGACCTCTCAGGAACGAAACCACCTCCATCTCGTCGGCAAAGCATCGTGATCCGCTACGATCTTCATTGCGAGGCCGGTCACGGCTTCGAAAGCTGGTTCCGCTCGTCGGGCGATTACGACGCGCAGCGCAAGCGTAAGCTCGTCGAGTGCCCGGTCTGCGGCTCGCATCAAATCGAGAAGCAGATCATGGCGCCGCGCCTGAAGCGCAGCGACAAGACGCAAGCCGCGAAGCCCGCCGAGGAAAAAGCGCCGGTCGCGATGATGTCGCCGCAGGAAGCCGAGTTTCGTCAGAAACTGCGCGAGTTGCGCGATCACGTGACCAAAAACGCGGAAGACGTCGGCGAGAAATTCCCCGAGCTTGCGCGCAAGATGCACAACGAAGAGATCGAGCGCCGCTCGATCTATGGCGAAGCCTCGCCGGAGGAAGTGAAGTCGCTGCTGGAGGACGAGGTGGATATCCATCCGCTGCCACTCCTGCCGGACGACAGGAATTAGGGGGCTTACCTATTCTGTCATTCCGGACGACCCGAAGGGTCGATCCGGAATCCAGAGGTTACTCCGTAAAGCCTTTGCCGACTGTCCTGGATTCCGGGTTCGCGTCTTCGACGCGCCCCGGAATGACACCTATAGTGCTTCGCCCGCGCCTCTGAATAAGGGCGGAGCGACTTTCGATACTGCGTCGATAATTAATTCGGGTGCGTCCAGAGCAAAAGCACGATGCCCGCGACGAGCAGGGCGATTCCGGCCGCCTCGCGCGCGCTGGTCTTCTGCGAAAACAGTCCTTGCGAAACGAATTGCGCAAACAGCACTTCGACGAGCGCGAGCGTGCGTACGCTCGCGGCGGTCGCGAGCGCAAAAGCCATGAACCAGAATTGCGAAGCGAGCGCGCCGACGAAGCCCGCCGCGAGCGATGGCTTCCAGGCGCGCAGAATCGCAGCGAAGACCTTGCGGTCGAACAGCACAAGCCAGAGCGAGAGCAGCGCGGTCTGGATCGCGAGACTCCAGACCAGCGTATAAGCCGCCGGCATCAAGACCTGACTCGCAACGGGCAGCGAAAGCACGGCTCCGCGAAAGCCGACCGCC
>CAUJKG010000297.1 GCA_963205465.1 Pseudomonadota bacterium
TGCCGCTGGAAGCCGGGTTGCAGCCTCAAAACCGCGTCTGCTATAGCCCCCACAACTGATTTTCCACGGAGTCACGAAATGTCCGTCGATGCCGCGACCGTGCGGAAGATCGCGCATTTGGCGCGGATCGCTGTCGCAGAGAACGAGATCGAGCACCTGCGCGGTGAGATCAACAACATGCTCGCCTTTGTCGAGCAGTTGAGCGAGGTGAACGTGGACGGCGTCGAGCCGACCGCGAGCGTCGAGGACATGAAGCTCAAGATGCGCGACGATGTCGTCAACGACGGCGGCTATGCGGCGCGGGTGCTGGCCAATGCGCCGGCGGCCGACGACGGATTTTTCCAAGTCCCGAAAGTGGTGGAGTAACGCGTGTCCGAACTTACCTCGCTCACGCTTGCGGAAGCGCGCGATGCGCTGCGCGCAAAGAAAATCTCGGCCAAAGAATTGGCCGACGCCCACCTTTCCGAAATGGAAAAGGCGCGGGTGCTGAACGCCTATGTGTTGGAGACGCCGGAGCACGCGCAGAAGATGGCCGCGGCCTCCGATGCGAAGCTTGCCAAGGGTGAGGGCGGGCCGCTCGAAGGCATCCCGCTCGGCATCAAGGATCTATTCGCGACCAACGGCGTGCGCACCACTGCGTGCTCGAAAATTCTCGAGAATTTCGTTCCGCAATACGAATCCACCGTGACCACGCAGCTCTGGCGCGACGGCGCGGTCATGCTCGGCAAGCTGAACAACGATGAATTCGCGATGGGTTCGTCGAACGAGACTTCGGCGCTCGGCAACGTGATCTCGCCCTGGCGGCGCAAGGGCGATACCACGCCGCTGGTGCCGGGCGGTTCGTCCGGCGGCTCCGCCGCTGCCGTTGCGGCAAATCTTTGCCTAGGTGCGACCGGCACCGATACCGGCGGCTCGATCCGTCAGCCTGCGGCCTTTACCGGCATTGCCGGGATCAAGCCGACCTATGGGCGCTGCTCGCGCTGGGGCATTGTCGCGTTCGCTTCTTCTCTCGATCAGGCCGGTCCGTTCGCCCGCACCGTGCGGGACTGCGCGATCCTGCTCCGCTCGATGGCGGGACACGATCCGAAGGATTCCACGTCCGCCGATAAGCCGGTGCCGGACTACGAGAAGGCGATCGGCAAAAGCGTGAAGGGAATGAAGATCGGTATTCCGAAGGAATATCGCGTCGAGGGCATGCCGGCCGAGATCGACGAGCCGTGGGAGAAGGGCCGCGAGTGGCTGAAAGCGGCTGGCGCGGAGATCGTCGATATTTCGCTTCCGCATACTAAATACGCGCTGCCGGCTTATTACATCGTCGCGCCTGCGGAAGCGTCGTCCAACCTCGCGCGCTATGACGGTGTGCGTTACGGCCTGCGCGTTCCGGGCAAAGACATTGTCGACATGTACGAGCAGACCCGCGCCGCGGGCTTCGGCAAGGAAGTGCGTCGCCGGATCATGATCGGCACCTATGTGCTTTCTGCCGGTTATTATGACGCTTATTATCTTCGGGCACAGAAAGTCCGCACGCTCATCAAGCGTGACTTCGACAACGCCTGGAAGGCAGGCGTTGACGCCATCCTGACTCCGGCGACGCCTTCGGGCGCATTCGGAATCGGTGAGAAAGGCAGCGGCGATCCGGTCGAGATGTATCTCAACGATATTTTCACGGTGACGGTGAACATGGCGGGCCTGCCGGGGATCGCGGTTCCAGCCGGGCGCGACCACAACGGATTGCCGCTCGGCCTTCAACTGATCGGCAAGCCCTTCGGCGAAGAGGATCTCTTCGCGCTTGGTCATGTCATCGAGCAGGCCGCCGGTCCGCGCATGGTTCCGGAGAAGTGGTGGGGCTAAGTTCCCTTTAGCTCTGCTGCCTTGATCAGGACGCAAGCTGTGGATAAGGCCAGTCCATCACCGAGGCTTGGGGATTATGCCTATTTCCGAAAACGACGCCATGAGCGCACCGGCTTCGGCGGAAGAGTTGGTCGCTTCACAGGATGTTGCGCGAGTGGTCGAGAATGACGAGTTCCGCCCGATCCTCGATCAATTTCCGATTGCCCTTGCGCTCGCGCGACTCGACGGCTCACGCCATCGCATTTGCTATGCAAACGCTGCCTTTTTCACGCTGACGGGCACTGACGCAGAACGTGTTTACGGCAAGGACTGGTCGTTGCTGGCCGAGTTTCGGCAAGAAACAAATCCCTCCCGCACGCTGACGGACGCAATTGCGGGCGGAGAGGATTTTCTCGGGCGTTTTACCCACGCGCAGATAAATAAGTCGGTCGAAGCTTATGCCGGACTAATCGAAAGCGAAGAAAGCGGCCAGAATTACAGCATCGTTGCGCTGGTCGACATCACGGAGCGCGACCGCACCGAACTGGAAAAGCTCCATCAATCAATTTCCGACAAAGACATGCTGCTGCGCGAGTTGCAGCATCGCGTGCGAAATAATCTTCAGATGGTCGTTGCATTGATACGACTTGAGGCGAGGCAGCACAGGCGCGGGAACGCGGTCGACTTTGATCGCCTCGCGCGCCGCATCGACGCGCTCTCGATACTTTACACGTCGCTCTCCGAAAAACCAGAAGACTCCCACATCGATCTTGCGATCTATGTCGGCAAGATCGCGAATGCAGTGATGGAGGGACACGGCCCGGACGGTGTACGTCTGGAGCTGAAGCTCGAGAGTTGTATCGTCCCGATGCGAAGCGCGATGTCGGTAGGACTTGTCGTAAATGAGTTGATCACAAATGCATTCAAATACGCATTCGTGGCAAAGGGCGGCGGCATCATCACGGTCCGCTGCGAGCGGAAAGGCACGCTTTGCGTCGTCTCTGTTGAGGACGATGGAGCCGGCTTGCCGCAAGGTGTCTCCTGGCCCGTGCCCGGTAAGATCGGCGATCTGATGGTGAAGTCTTTTCGCGAGAATACTCGCGGGGAATTCCGCGCAGTGAGCGCACCGGGCAAAGGTGTTGCAGCGACAATTTCGTTTGAAGCTGCCGAATTAGACCGCCAATAAGTTCGCTCAACGCGCCCGAAAAGCTGCTCGCGTTTTGCGAGCGGTTTCCAGGTCCTGCGTCGTACTCGTTACTGCTAACGCGTTACCGCGTAGGAGCGCTTTCAATCGAACCCGGCTCGGTCTCGGTGCTCGCGGCGGAAGGCATCTGTTCCTTCGTCATCGCCGGCACTTCGAAATGTTCCACGAGTTCCGCGACGGTCGTTCGTGTGTGGAGATTGACGCTGAGCATGTAAGCGCCGGCGCCAAGAACGGCGGCGAGGGCGAAAACCCCCACGCCGGCCCGCCAGTTATTTTGTGACTGCTGTGCGGCGGCCTTGCGAGGGTTCCCAATGCGTTTGCGACGGGAGGCCGGTTTGGCTTTCGTTTTTTGCGTGCGGGCCATGGCGATCTTCCTCTTTGTGCCACGATAACCCGGCACGGAAATGCAGGTTCCGGCTGGCCGCCTTTAACCCATTCTCGCGGCGCCCATGCTAAAGTCGGATGGTTGCTTGCGGGAGCGGGTCCGGTGTTGCGTAGCGTGCAAAGGTTGCGTGGAAGATTGCTCGCGGCTGCGGCCATTGCCCTCGTGGCCGGCTGCTCCGTTCACAATATTCCCGTCAACGAGCCAGTGACCGTGCAGAATGCGGGCCTCGTGCCGGAGCAGGAGCAGCCCGCGGTTTCTTACGCCGACGAATTCCTGATCACGCTCGCTTTCTCCGGTGGCGGTACGCGCGCGGCGGCTTATTCCTTCGGCGTGCTGCGCGGCCTCGACCGCATTCAGCTTCCCACCGCACAAGGGCCGGTGTCGTTGCTCGAGCGGGTGGACTTCCTCAGCGGGGTATCCGGTGGCTCGATCACCGCCGCTTATTTCGGTCTCAAGAAGCGCGCCATGCTGAACGATTTTCGTGAGCGCTTCCTGCTCAAAAATGTCGAGGCCGATGCGCTTTCCACCAGTGTGTCAGTCGGAAACTTGGTGCGCGGTCTCTCGGGCGGCGTGAACGACGCGACGCATCTGCCGCGCTGGCTCAGCCAGAACCTGTTTGACGGAGCGACCTTCGCGGCCTTTCGCGCGCAGCAGCGTCCGCGCGTGTGGATCAATGCGTCGGACATCTACAACCGCACGCCTTTCGTGTTCGGCCGTACCGCATTCAGCGCGATGTGCAGCGATCTGAATTCCTATCCGATCGCAGATGCGGTCGCGGCCTCCGCCGCGGTGCCGATCGCTTTCGCGCCGATCGTGATCGAAAGCTATGCCGGCAAATGCGGCGCGCAGCTTCCGGATTGGGCGGCCCGCGCGCGCACAAACCCGAACGCGCCGCCGCTTCTGAAGGCTTATGCGAATGCGCTTGCCAGCTATCAGAACGGCAACGTGCGCTATGTGAAATTGCTCGATGGCGGGTTGGTCGACAATTTCGGCTTGTCGGGCATCACCATCTCGCGGCTATCCGCGAATGCGCCCTATGAACCGCTGACGCCGCATCAGGCGGTCAAGCTGCGGCGTGCGCTCTTTCTTGTCGTCGATGCGGGGCGCGGTGTGAGCGGCGACTGGGTGCGAACGCTCGAAGGTCCGCGCGGCGCGGATCTTGTATCGGCGGCGGCGGATACCGCGATCGATGCGAGCGTGCGCGCAAGCTATACGGCGTTCGAGCAGACCATGGAGGAGTGGCGGCAACAGTTGGTGCGATGGCGTTGCGGTTTAAGCGCGGCGCAACGGAAGCAATACGGCGCTCCGGAACGCTGGAATTGCCGCGATGTCCGTTTTTTCATCGGCAGGCTCGGCTTCGATCAGCTGGGCGGCGAGCGTGAGGAATATCTCACCCGCGTCAAAACAAGTCTGCAATTGCCGCCGGATCAGGTCGATGAACTCATTGCGGCAGGCGACGAAACCGTCACGAACAACGATGTGCTGCGACGGTTTCTGAACAGCGCCCGCTGACTACGCGTCAGTTCGCGTTTTGTGAATCGGTTCGCGGATCGCGCATTTCATTCGGTTTCGGTTCCGCAGCAGGCGGCGCTTTCTGCTCGGATTGCGGTGTGGTCTGGACCGGATCGGGATTGGCCTTCGGTGCTGGCTGGGTGGTGGCAGGCGGTGTGGTTTCGGCCTGATTCACCGGCGCGTCACTGGCTGGCCAGAAGAAATAAGCCGCGGCCGCTGCGACGATGACCAGCGCCGGAAGCCCGATACCTATCACGCTCGCTCGGGGAGAGTCGTCCTTTATTTCGTCGATCCCGCGGCGCTTGTCGAAATCATCGCGTTCCATGACACGTCCTTTGCGATCTAATTTGTGGGTTGCGAAAATCTGCAGATACAACGCCGTGCATCTGCAGAAGTTCCAAGCAGCAACAACCGGCCCGCAACAATGCGGGCCGGTTTCATTGCGATGTGAAGTTTAGTTGTTGGCCGGCGGCGTAGTGGGCGCCGGAGGCGTGGTCGGACCGGTGTCCGACGGGTTCGCAGGCGCGGCTGCCGGCGGCGGCGCGGGGGTCGCCGGGGGAGTAACCGAAGGCGACTGCTGGGTTACCGGCGGTGGCGTCTGGTTCATACCGATCATGGTCGTGTCCGCGTCGTTGCGGAACATCAGGAACGCGATCAACGCACCGAGCACGACGATGGCGCCGATAACGAGACCGGTGAAGCCGGCAGGCGCCGGATCAACGCTCGGACGGCGGCTGAATTCGTCATACTCGAACGATTTGCGTGGGTCGTTCGGATCGTAAGCCATAACGTGTTCCTCCAAAGTTACGGGGATGAAACGCGGGAACATCGCGGCTGTTCCAATATGAAGCGTTGCCGTAAAGATTACGGCAGTCCCGTGGCTCACGATTCGTTGCAGACTTACAATGCTTCACGCTTTCGCCATTCTGCTTTCGCTGCAACTTGCGGGCGAAGCGCTCGTGCGCGCGGTGTCATCGCCGTTGCCCGGACCCGTCGTGGGTCTCGCGCTTCTGTTTTTATGGCTCGTCGTGAAGCTGCCGTTGCCGCAAGCAACGAACGAAACCGCTGACGGCATTCTCAAACATCTTTCATTACTCTTCGTGCCGGCGGGCGTCGGTCTGGTGCAGCAGCTGCCATTGTTGCGCGACGAAGGGTGGAAGCTCCTGATCGTGATTCTCATCTCGATCACGGTTTCGCTTGCTGCCACGGCCGTGACGTTCGCGGTGCTTGCGAAGCTGATGAAGATCGACAGCGAAGCCGGGCGGGAGTCATGATCAATTTTGTCGATCTCTGGGTTTATCTTTCCGGCAATTCGCTGCTGTGGCTCACCGTTACGCTGCTCGCCTATATTGCGGCCGATGCGATCTCCGCGGCGCTCGGGCGGCATCCGCTCGCCAATCCCGTGCTGATATCGGTGGTGTTCATCTCCGCCGTGCTGGTGCTCTCGAAGACCGCGTTTCCTTCTTATTTTGCCGGTGCGCAGTTCATCCACTTTCTGCTCGGGCCCGCGACAGTCGCGCTTGCGGTGCCGTTGTTTCGCCATCTGCCGGAAGTGAAGCGCATGTTCGTGCCGATGATCGCGGCGCTCATCGTCGGCTGCGTGGTTTCGATCGCGTCCGCGGTGCTGCTCGCCAAGTGGCTGGGGCTGAGCAAGCTTGCGATGCTGGCGCTCGCGCCGAAGTCGGCGACCGCCGCGATTGCGATGGGGGTCGCGGAGAATATTCACAGCGATCCGGCGCTGACCGCGGTGATGGTCATCATGACCGGGATTTCCGGCGCGATTCTGGTGACGCCGCTGATGAACGTGCTTCGGCTGAAGAATTACGCGGCGAGGGGATTTGCCGCCGGGCTGGTTTCCCACGGAATCGGTACCGCGCGGGCGTTTCAGGTCAATCCGCTGGCGGGCACTTTTGCCGGGATCGCGCTCGGCTTGAACGGCGTGCTGACGGCTATTTTAGTGCCGCTATTGCTGCCGTGGCTGCTGGGTTGAGCGGGCCGGGTAAGTCGGATAGGAAATTTCCCTTATTCCGATAGGAAGACCCCTGTTTCCAAATGAACGCACCCCTACGCAAATTCAAACTTCTCAAAGGCGACAAGCACGACTGGGAAGTCGTCATCGGCATGGAAATCCATGCGCAGGTGACCTCGAACGCCAAGCTCTTTTCCGGCGCCTCGACCGAATTCGGCGGCGAGCCGAACTCTCACGTTTCGCTGGTGGACGCCGCCATGCCGGGCATGCTGCCGGTCATCAATAAAAAATGCGTCGAACAGGCGGTGAAGACCGGGCTCGGGTTGAAAGCGAAGATCAACAAGAAGTCGGTGTTCGACCGGAAGAACTATTTCTATCCCGATCTGCCGCAGGGCTATCAGATCAGCCAGTTCAAGCATCCGGTGGTCGGCGAAGGTATCGTCACCGTCGATATGCAGGATGGCTCGTCGTTCGAAGTCGGGATCGAGCGTCTGCATCTCGAACAGGATGCCGGCAAGTCGCTGCACGATCAGCATCCGTCGATGTCTTATGTCGACCTCAACCGCTCCGGCGTTGCGCTGATGGAAATCGTGTCGAAGCCCGACCTGCGCTCGGCGGAGGAAGCCAAGGCTTATGTCACCAAGCTTCGCACGATCCTGCGCTATCTCGGCACCTGCGACGGCGATATGGAGAAGGGCAATCTCCGCGCAGACGTGAACGTCTCCGTGCGCAAGCCCGGCGACCCGTTCGGCACGCGCTGCGAAATCAAGAACGTGAATTCGATCCGCTTCATCGGTCAGGCAATCGAATATGAATCGCGCCGCCAGATCGATATTCTGGAAGACGGCGGCAAAATCGATCAGGAAACCCGGCTGTTCGACAACGCGAAAGGCGAAACGCGTTCGATGCGCTCGAAGGAAGAGGCGCACGACTATCGCTACTTCCCCGATCCGGATCTCCTGCCGCTCGAGTTCGACGATGCCTTTGTGGAGAAGTTGAAGGCGGACCTCCCGGAACTGCCGGACGAGAAGAAGGCGCGTTTCATCAAGGAATTCGGTCTGTCGGTTTACGATGCCGGCGTTTTGATCGCGGAGCAGGAGACGGCGGCCTTTTTTGAAGAAGTCGCGAAGGGCCGCGATCCAAAGGCGGCGGCCAATTTCACCATCAACGAATTCTTCGGCCGCCTGAACAAGGAAGGCAAGACGATCGAAC
>CAUJKG010000298.1 GCA_963205465.1 Pseudomonadota bacterium
CGTCGGTCAGCGCGAGCTTCACAGCGCGGCCGCGCTCGCTCGAAACGGTAGAGACGCGATCGACCGCCGACATGAATTCGCTCTTGTCGACGATGAGCGTCTTGTCGTTTCCGGCCGGAATCACGCGGGCATAATCCGGGAAGGTGCCGTCGATCAGTTTGGAAGTCAGCACCGCGTTGCCGAGTGAGAACCGGATCTTGGTCGCGGAGAGCTCGACCTTCACCTCTTCGCCGGCGTCATCGATCAGGCGCTGCACTTCGGCGACGGTCTTCCTCGGCACGATGATACCGGGCATTCCCTTCGCGCCTTTGGGTGCCGCAATCTCGGCCTGGGCGAGACGATGGCCGTCGGTCGCGACCGCGCGCAGCTTGTCGCCGCCCGCATCGATCGCGTGAAAATAAATGCCGTTGAGATAATAGCGCGTCTCTTCAGTCGAGATCGCGAATTGCGTGCGATCGATAAGCCGCTTCAGGTCGGCGCTCGCGATCGAGAAGCTGTGCGACATCTCGCCGGCGGCAAGATCCGGAAAGTCGGTTTCGGGAAGCGCCTGCAGCGTGAATTTCGAACGGCCCGCACGCACCTGCAACTGGGTGCCGTCGGCGTCGCTCTGCAATTCCACCTGCGCGCCTTCGGGCAGCTTGCGCACGATGTCATGGATCATGTGCGCCGGCACCGTGGTAGAGCCAGTCTGCTTCGCCTCGCCAGGCGCGGTCTCGACGATCTCGAGATCGAGATCGGTGGCTTTCAGTTCCACGCTCGACTTGCCGGCCCGCAGGAGCACGTTCGCCAAAATCGGGATCGTGTTCCGCCGCTCGACCACGCGGTGGACGTGGGCGAGAGATTTCGCGAGCTCAGCGCGTTCGATCGTGACCTTCATGGAAGAAACCCGGAATAGAAACTCTTGCTTTAAGACTATTCCGGCAGCGCACCGGCCCGCCGCAGGGCCGCCGGACGCCGCCGGGAACGCAACTTTAAGGCTATGCGCGGGAGGCGCAAGCCCGCTCAACGCCTCACTACAAACGCTTCACTCCAAGCGCCTCATTCCATGAGCATGCGCTTGAGGACATCGATCTCCTCGGAAAGCACCTTGTCACCCTGCACGAGGCCTTCGATCTTGCGCACCGCATGCAGCACCGTGGTGTGGTCGCGGCCGCCGAAGCGCCGCCCGATTTCAGGCAGCGAACGCAGCGTCAAGACCTTGGCCAGATACATCGCGATCTGGCGCGGGCGCACCACGTTCGCGGTACGGCGCGAGGACAGAAGGTCCGCCCGGGTCACGCCATAGTGCTTGGAAACCACCTTCAGAATGTCTTCGACGCGGATGCGGCGCGGATCGGTCGGGCGCACCAGATCGCGGATCACTTCGTCGGCAAGTTCCGTGGTGACGGCCTTCTTGTAGAACTGGCTGTGATGGAGGAGCCGCGTCACCGCCGCTTCCAGATCACGGCCGCTTTGGGTCACTTGGGATGCGACATGGGAAAGGACCGGTAGCGGCACTTCGAAGCGCGGGTCTTCCGCTTTCAGGAGCGCGCTGCGCGCCATCAGGATATTGAGGCGGAGCTCTTCTTCCATCGGGCCGACCTCGACGGTCAGGCCGCCGCCGAGACGCGAGCGCACGCGGTCTTCCAGGTTTTCAAGCTCGACCGGCGGACGATCCGCCGCCACCACGACCTGACGGCCGGCGTCGGTCAACGCATTCAGCGTGTGGCAGAACTCCTGCTGCACGGCGCGGCCTTGCAGGAACTGCAAATCGTCGATGATGAGCGCGTCGATGCCGCGTAGCGCTTCCTTGAAGGCGATCGCCGACTGGTTCTTCAGCGCGGCGACGAAGCCGTACATGAATTTCTCTGCCGTGAGATAGACCGCGCGTTTGCCCTGCGCGTCATAAGCGTGCGCGATCGCCTGCAGAAGATGGGTTTTGCCGAGACCGACCGAAGCATGAATGTAGAGCGGGTTGAAGCGCGGGGTCCCGTTCGCCGACATGCCTCCATCGACGATCTGTTTCGCCGCGGCATGCGCAAGACCGTTCTGCCGGCCGACGATAAAGGACGCAAACGTCATGCGCGGGTCGAGCGGCGAGCCGCTCTGTCCGTCCGTCCGGGCGCTGCTTGCAACCCGCACGACGGCGCGCTTGCCGAACCGGTCCGCCTCGGAAGCAACGAGCTTCGCCGCTTCCGGCTTGTCGCCGGCGACCTGGGACCGCATCACCGCGGTGCGCACGATCAGTTCCACCTTCGTGATCCCCGGCACTTCGGTCTGCCAGTGACCCTGCAAGCGCTGGAAGTGATGCTCTTCGATCCAGGACTTGAGAAAACGGGTCGGCACGGAAAGGCGCACCAGCGCACCATCGCAACCGACCAACTGAAGGCTTGCAAACCAGCTCGTATAGGTTTCCTCGCCGAGCTCCGCGCGCAGCTTCTTGCGGATGCGATCCCAGAGCGAGGCGTGCGTGTCACCGCTCGCGCGATCATGGCTATCGGCTTCGGGGTTTAACTTCGGAGCGTTCATTCTTTGCTGCACCTTGACTTACAGACGGTTCCGCATCCGGCGCGAAAGCCGCGCACGAAACTTCAGAACCGGAATTTAAAGGAAGTAGTCCGTCGTCGAAGAAAAAATGCGTCAGCCGCGATACAGAATTTCCCGCGGGAAACTCAACGGGTGAGACGCAGAATGCTCAAGAATTAACTCACACTGTAAGCAATCAAAAAGCTGTTTCATCGCCGCCCCGCTCGACACGCGAGAGACAAGCCCCGCGCCGCATTTTCTGTTGTTATTCCGGCGCTAGCGCCGGCAGTGTTTTTGTCCGCCGTTCGTCTCGCTTCGGCTTTCGGTTGTCACATTCGCATCCGCGTGAACGCAGCCTGCGTTTGAGACAAAAAGAACCCCACCTCAAAAATTTGAGTGTTTTACGCTCGTGCCCTGAAGTGAAGTTCGCCGGAGGCCCGGAGAACGGCTGGACGATAGCAGCGCCGAAGCCGCACGCAATGAACTTTTCTTTAAGTTTTTTGCGAAGCGCGCGTACGAGCACCGCACAAATGTTCGCTGGCAATCACCATCCGCACAGCAACGCGCTGACTCTTCAAGCAGATTCGCTTTGATGGCTTTCTTCCAACATGACGCTTCGACGACGAAAGGATGAAAATATTCGCTTCGCTTAAACCGGGCGCAATGAATGAATTTCCAACTCCGTCTGCGTGCTTACGGTCCAAGGTTTTGTGACTCTTTGCGATTTTCGTTCAAGGAACAGCACGCAGCCGCTTTCGCAAAATCGCGCGCGTTCTTCGCATGGGCTTGCAAAAATTTTCTTCATGTGAAGCAGCGCAAGCAGACAAAGAAGAGCGCGCAATAAAAAAGCCCGGCATGAAGCCGGGCTTTTTTGAATATCGAATTGTTACAGCGAGATGCCGATCAGCCGAGCTTCTTTACCCGGGCGGCAAGCCGCGAAACCGTGCGCGAAGCCGTATTGCGATGGATCACGCCGGTCTGTGCGGCACGCACGATCGCGGGCTCGGCCGCCTTCAACGCGTCCTTTGCCTTCGCGGCATCGCCGCCGGTGAGCGCTTCCTCGACGCGGCGCACAAGCGTGCGCATGCGCGAACGGCGATTGATGTTGATCTCGGTGCGGCGGGCGATTTTGCGCGCCGCTTTCTTTGCAGAAGTCGTATTGGCCATGAAGCCTGTACCGTCAGGTTAGATGTCAGAACGCCGGAGCGACCGCTTGCAAGCGGGTGCTCGTACGGCGCGCGTTCCTATAGGCGGGCGGCTTCCCCCCGTCAATCAAAGAATGGCGCCGAAATTCGCTTTATTTTACCGATGCTTGAAGGAGGGCGCGCGCTTCGAAACGAAGGCGTTCATGCCTTCCTTCTGGTCGCCGGTGCCGAAAAGCGACTGAAACACACGCCGCTCAAAGCGGACGCCTTCGCTGAGCGTGGTCTCATAAGCACGGTTAACGCTCTCCTTGGCGATCATGACCGCCGGAAGTGAGAGACCCGCGATGGTCTCCGCGACCTTCATCGCTTCATTCTTCAGATCGGCAAGCGGGATCACCCGGGCAACCAAGCCGGAGCGCTCCGCTTCCTCGGCCCCCATCATGCGACCGGTCAGCACGAGCTCCATGGCCTTGGCTTTGCCGATGATCCGCGTGAGCCGCTGGGTGCCGCCCGCGCCCGGAATGACACCGAGCTTGATCTCGGGCTGGCCGAACTGGGCATTGTCGGCGGCAAGCAAGATGTCGCACATCATGGCCACTTCGCAGCCGCCGCCGAGCGCATAGCCGGCGACCGCTGCAACCAGCGGTTTGCGAAACCGGCCGAGACGATCCCAGGGGGTGATGAAGTCGTCGACATAGGTACCGGGATAAGAGAGCGGCTCCATCTCCTTGATGTCAGCGCCGGCAGCGAAGGCTTTGTCCGAGCCGGTGAGGAGAACGCAACCGATCTTCTCGTCGGTTTCCCAACCATCCAGCACTGCGTTCATTTCCTTGAATACCTGCGAGTTCAGCGCATTCAGGGCTTTGGGCCGATTGAGCGTGATGATGCCGACGCGGCCTTTGGTTTCGGCAAGGATGGTTTCGTAAGCCATTCGCGTTCCTCCGATTGGCCCTTTGCTATCGAAGGGCGAGGCCCGCCGCAATCTCAGCGCTGACAGACCGGGCAGTAATGAGTCGTGCGCGCATTCTGCACGATCGCTTTCACCGTGCCGCTGCAACCGCGGGTCGGGCATTTCACCCCTTCGCGGTCATAGACCCGGAAACGATGCTGAAACATGCCGAGGTCGCCGTCGGTCTTGCGGTGATCGCGCAACGAAGAGCCGCCCGCCTCGATCGCAGCAGCGATGACCTTGCGGATCGCGGGAACGAGACGTCTCGCCGCATCGGTCGGCGCGCCCTTGCGGTCCGCAAGCACGCCTGCGGCTTTCTTCGGCGACAGGTGCGCCAGATGCAGCGCCTCCGAGACATATATATTGCCGAGACCGGCCACGATGCGCTGATCGAGAAGGGCGGCCTTGAGGCTGGTTTTGCGCCCCGCGCAGGCCGCGGCGAGATAGCCCGGGGTCAGTTCTTCTCCGAGCGGCTCCGGCCCGAGCCCCTTGAAGAGCGCATGTTCGCCAAGTGCCGCCGTATCGCCCATCAGCATCGCGCCGAAGCGGCGCGGATCGTTGAAGGTCACGCTCGCCCTTGGCGTCAAATGGAAGACGACATGATCGTGCACCGAGGCGGTCGAGCGCGGGTACATGAACTCGCCCGGCGAAGTCTCCTCATTGCCGAGCAGCACGCGGAACGAACCCGACATGCCCAGATGCATGATCAGGGTTTCGCTGCCGTCGAGATCGGCCAGCAGATATTTCGCGCGGCGGCGAAGCCGCAGCACCTTTCTTCCCTGCATGCGTTCGGCAAAGCGCTCGGGGAACGGCCAGCGCAGGTCAGGACGCCGCACCTCGAGCCGCTCGACCGCCGCACCTTCCATCACCGGCGCAAGGCCGCGGCGAACCGTCTCGACTTCGGGTAATTCAGGCATTTTTAGTAACGCTGTTTTTCGCGAGCCAGGATGCGGTGATAGCGAAAGCAGAGGCCACGGGCTATGGTCGCCCGCGTTTTCCATGGAACCCCGATGACTTCCGAGCACTCGACCCATTTCGGCTTTCGCGACGTGCCGCTCACCGAAAAGCAGCGCATGGTCGACGACGTGTTTCATTCGGTCGCCGGCCGCTACGACCTGATGAACGATCTGATGTCGGCGGGGATGCACCGGGCCTGGAAGGATGCGCTGATCTCGAAATTACGCCCGCCGCTCGGGAGCCAAAAATTTGCCGTGCTCGATGTCGCCGGCGGCACCGGCGATATCGCGTTCCGCATCGTCGAAGCCGGCGGCAGCGGGGCTGAAGTCACCGTCGCCGACATCAACGGCGACATGCTTGCGGTCGGCCGCGAACGCACCATCAAACGCAACATCGATCACGCCGTGCGCTTTGCCGCAGCGAACGCGGAATCGCTGCCCTTCCCCGACAAGCAGTTCGACGCGGTGACGATCGCCTTCGGCATTCGCAACGTGCCGCGTATTCCGGTCGCGCTGAAAGAAATGCATCGCGTCATGAAGACCGGCGGACAGTTCTTCTGTCTTGAATTCAGCCAGGTCGACATGCCGGGGCTGGACGCATTTTACGACGCCTATTCCTTCCGCGCGATTCCCGAGATCGGCCGCCTCGTCACCGGCGATCGCGAGGCTTATCAGTATCTCGTGGAATCGATCCGGAAATTCCCGGATCGCGATGCGTTCGCAAAACTCGTTCGCGACGCCGGCTTCTCGCGCGTCGCAGCGACGCCGATGAGCGGCGGCATCGTCGCGCTGCATTCCGGCTGGAAGCTCTGATCTTGCTGTCCGCGCTCGTTCATTTTTTCCGCCTCGCCCGCACCGGCTTCGTGTTCGCACGCGAAGGCGTGCTCGGACTCGTCGATCCGGTCATGCTGCCGCCGGCGGCTGCGCCCTTCGTGCGGATCGCGCGGCTCTTCGAGCGGCGGGATGCCGGCTCCAGCGCAACGAGGCTTGCAGCCGCGCTGACCAGGCTCGGTCCTTCTTATGTGAAGCTCGGCCAGTTTCTCGCGACGCGGCCCGACGTGGTCGGCGCGCAGATCTCGCGCGATCTCGAGGCGCTGCAAGACAAGATGCCCCCGTTCGAGCAGGTCACGGCGGAACGCATCGTCGCTGACGCGCTGGGGCGGCCCGTCTCCGCGCTCTATGCTTCGTTCGGACTGCCGGTCGCGGCGGCCTCGATCGCGCAGGTGCATCGCGCGGATTATGTCAAAGACGGCATCACGATCCCGGTCGCGGTCAAGGTATTGCGGCCCGGCATCGAAGGACGCTTCAAGCGGGATCTCGAAACCTTTTTCTTCGCCGCGCGCACTGCCGAGGCGCGCGACCCCGAAGCGCGGCGCTTGCGGCTCGTCGCGACGGTCGAAACGCTGGCGCGCTCGGTGGCCATGGAAATGGATCTGCGCCTCGAAGCGGCGGCCCTTTCGGAACTTGCCGAAAACACCAAAGACGATCCCGATTTTCGCGTGCCGAAGGTCGAATGGGACCGCACCGCGCGCACGGTGCTGACGACACAATGGATCGACGGCATTCCGCTCAACGACCGCGAGCGGCTACGCGCGGCCGGACACGATCTGGTCCGGCTCTCCCGCGTCATCATCCAGAGTTTTTTGCGGCAGGCAATTCGCGACGGTTTCTTCCATGCCGACATGCATCCGGGAAATCTCTTCGTCGATGCAGACGGCAATCTGGTCGCGGTCGATTGCGGCATCATGGGCCGGCTCGGCCTCAAGGAACGACGCTTCCTCGCCGAGATTCTCTACGGCTTCATCACCAAGAACTGGTACCACACCGCGCGGATTCATTTCGAGGCCGGTTACGTGCCGGCGCATCACTCGATCGAAGACTTCGCGCAGGCAATTCGTGCCATCGGCGAGCCGATTCACGACCGGCCCGCGCATGAAATCTCGATGGCGAAACTGCTGACGCTCTTGTTCGAGGTGACGTCGCTGTTCGACATGCGGACGAGACCCGAATTGCTGCTGTTGCAAAAGACCATGGTGGTGGTCGAAGGGGTCGCGCGTACGCTCGATCCGCATCTCGACATGTGGACCACCGCCGAGCCAGTGGTGCGCGAATGGATCGAGCGGCATCTGGGGCCGATCGGCCGGATTCAGAATGCTGCCAGCGAGCTTTCCGGCATCGCGCGTCTCGTCTCCGAGGCGCCGCAACTCATGACCCGCGCAACGAGCGCCTTCGAGCGTTTCGACGAGCAGACCCGCGAGGGGCTCGTGCTCGCGCCGGAAACGGTCGATGCCATCGGCCGCGCTGAGGCGAAACACTGGCGCTGGGCGACACTCGCGCTCTGGGCGATTGCCGGCATCCTGGCGATCTGGCTGTTTCGCTGAAAACTCCGCCGTTAACGCTGCTTCGATTGCCGATTGGCAGCGGGAAAATAGCATGTAATTATACAGACAAGTTCTGATAATTGGACCCTGCCCGGCGCAGGGTCTGGAGTTTTGCGTTCGTCATGCCGTTGCAAGGCAAGAAAATCCTGCTCGTCATCGCCGGAGGAATCGCGGCCTATAAAAGCCTCGACCTGATCCGGCGTTTGCGCGAGCGCGGTGCCAAGGTGCGCGTGATCATGACGCGGGCCGCGCAGGAATTCATCACGCCGCTCGCAGTCGGCGCGGTCACGGGCGAGCGGCCTTTCACGGAGCTCTTCGATCTCGCGGCCGAGTTCGACATCGGCCATATCCGGCTGGCGCGCGAGCCCGACCTGATTGCGGTTGCGCCCGCCACCGCCGACTTCATGGCGAAGCTCGTCCATGGCCGCGGCGACGACCTCGCCTCCACTGTATTGCTCGCGACCGATCGGCGGATTTTGCTGGCGCCCGCGATGAACCCCGCGATGTGGGCCAATCCCGCAACGCGCCGGAATGTCGAGCGCCTGCAAGCCGACGGCGTTACCTTTGCCGGACCGGATGCCGGAGAAATGGCCGAAAGCGGCGAGCGAGGTGTGGGGCGCATGAGCGAGCCGCTCGCGATCGTCGCGGCGATTGAAAAGAATCTCTTCGATCTGCCCGCGCGCGACGCGCTTGCCGGAAAAAAAATCGTCGTGACCTCAGGGCCGACGCGCGAACCGATCGATCCGGTGCGCTACATCTCCAATCATTCCTCCGGCAAGCAGGGACATGCGCTCGCACGCATGGCGGCACAGGCCGGCGCCGAAGTCGTGCTCGTCTCCGGGCCGGTCAGCCTGCCCGATCCGTCAGGCGTGAAAACCATTCACGTCGAGACCGCCGCACAGATGCTGCACGCGACCGAAGGCGCGCTGCCGGCAGATGCGGCGATCTTCGCCGCGGCGGTTGCCGACTGGCGCGTCGCCAATGAGGCTTCGCAGAAAATGAAGAAGGCCGCCGGCAAGCTACCGACGCTATCCTTCGCCGAAAACCCTGACATCCTCGCCACCATTTCGCGGCATTCGAATTTGCGGCCGCGGCTCGTCATCGGATTTGCCGCGGAGACGGAAAACCTGATCGAAAACGCTCGCGCCAAACTTCTCAAGAAAGGTTGCGACTGGATCGTCGCAAACGACGTCTCCACCGGCACTTCCACCTTTGGCGGCACGTCAAACGAGGTTCATATCGTTACCCAAGCGAGCGTCGATTCCTGGCCGATGCAGACCAAGGAGTCGGTAGCGGCGGGTCTGATTAAAAAAATCGCGGCAAGCCTCGGAGGCGCACGATGAGCGCAATTGCTTTCACGCGGCTCGAGCATGCGCGCGATCTTCCGCTTCCCGAATATGCGACCTCGGGTGCGGCCGGCATGGATCTCGTCGCCGCCGTTCCTGCGGAAATGCCGCTTCTCATTCCGCCTCGGGGCCGCGCCGCCGTTCCGACCGGACTTGTGCTCGCGATCCCGCAGGGTTTCGAAGGCCAGGTGCGTCCGCGCTCAGGGCTTGCGCTCAAGAACGGCGTCACGGTGCTGAACGCCCCCGGCACGATCGATTCCGATTATCGCGGCGAAGTGAAGGTCATTCTTCTCAACACCAGCGACGAGACATTCGAGATTTCCCGCGGCATGCGGATCGCGCAGCTCGTATTCGCCCGCGTCGAGCAGATGGCGTTGCAGGAAGTTTCCTCGCTCGACGACACCGCGCGCGGCAGCGGCGGCTTCGGCTCTACCGGGGTGCAGTCGTCACGCGAGAAGGCTTGGAACAAGAGTGCTTGAGAACAGAGTGCTAGAGAAAGAGTGTTAGCGTTATGGCCCGTCTCTCCGAAAAAAGCCTGCTTGCCGTCGCCGCCGTCGTCGATGTCGCGCTGCATTCGCGCGGCGCACCGGTCGCAGCCAAAGCTCTTGCCGAGCGGCACGATCTGCCGCCGCGACACCTGGAGCCGGTGCTGCAGGCCCTCGTCCATGCAGGCATTCTGAAAGGCGTGCGCGGACCGCGCGGCGGATATGAACTCGCGCGCGAACGCCGCCGCATCTCGGTCGCGGAAATTTCGCAGGTCGCGGAAAATTCCGAACCCTCCGCCAAAGACAAAAAGCCCGCGGTGGTGACCAATGTCATCGCGCCGGCGCTCTCAAAAGCGGAACATGCTTTCGAAATGGCCCTTGCGGAAATCACCATCGACGCCCTGTGCCGGGAAGCCGAACGCGCAGGCATCAACGAAGCGCCGGCTTCTTCCGACTTCAACATTTAATTTTTGTAATTATTCTGCTTCATCGACTTGAAGCAGTGAATATGTTAGGCGCTCCGCACGAGGATGAATTTCGTGTGGAGCGAAAGCGCATGTCGAAGCCCGGCCGCGGAAAAATTTTCAATTCGATCACCGAAACCGTCGGCGATACGCCGCTCGTGCGCCTGAAACGGCTGCCGGAGTCGCGCGGCGTCAAGGCAAACATTCTCGCCAAGCTCGAATTCTTCAATCCGATCGCTTCGGTCAAGGACCGCATCGGCGTCTCCATGATCGATGCGATGGAAAAAGCCGGCGTGCTGAACAAAGACACCGTGCTGGTCGAACCGACTTCGGGCAACACCGGCATTGCGCTTGCCTTTGTCGCGGCGGCGCGCGGCTATCGGCTCATTCTGGTGATGCCGGAATCGATGTCGCTGGAGCGGCGCAAGATGCTTTCGCTACTCGGCGCCGAACTCGTGCTGACCGAAGCCGCGCAGGGCATGCGCGGCGCGGTCGGAAAAGCCGAGGAAATCATCGCGCAACTCAAGAACGCGGTGATGCCACAACAATTCCGCAACCTTGCCAATCCGGCGATCCACCGCGAGACGACGGCGGAGGAAATCTGGAACGACACCGGTGGCGACATCGATGCCTTTGTTGCCGGTGTCGGCACGGGCGGCACCATCACGGGCGTCGGCCAGGCCCTCAAACCCCGCAAGAAGTCGCTGAAGATCATCGCGGTGGAACCCGAAGACAGCCCGGTGCTTTCCGGCGGCCAGCCTGGTCCGCATAAAATCCAGGGTATCGGGGCGGGTTTCATCCCGGAGGTGCTCGACCGCAGCGTGATCGACGAGGTCGTGACGGTCGGCAACCAGACCGCTTTCGAGACCGCACGTGCGCTTGCCCGGCTCGAGGGCATTCCGGGCGGCATCTCTTCGGGTGCCGCGGTTGCTGCAGCGCTCGAGGTCGGCGCGCGGCCCGACTTTGCCGGCAAGAATATCGTCGTGATCGTGCCGAGCTTTGCCGAGCGCTATCTCTCGACCGCGCTTTTCGAAGGTCTCTGAGACCTTCGCAAAACCGCTTCTGCCCCGAGTCCTTCGGAGGGTAGAGTGGCCTGATTCGGGGCCGCGGCGGCCACGAACCTTGGGTTCTCCGCGTTCTCGCGAGGGCCCGAGCGGAAGAGGGCAATCATCGCAGCCATGCCGGAAGCGGCGAAGACCGGCACATCGCGCGCAGGAAAAAATCTCCTGCAAGCGAACGGGCAAAAACAGCGCGTAGCCATTGCCGGGCTCACGCTCACCCTTTCGCTCGCGTCCGTGCCGCCGGCTTTCGCGCAAGCAAACCTGATCGATCGCGCGATTGCGTTCAGCCAGGCGTTGACCCGGCAGGAAATCACCTCGCTCGCGCTGACGCTCGGTATCCTTCTGTTTGCCGTCGTCACCGCGATTGCGCTCCTGCGATCACGCACGCGCGCCGCGATCGAGCGTGCAGAGGCAAAAAAAGAGATCGCCCGGCTCCGCGCGGAAGCCGATCGCATGACGGCGTTG
>CAUJKG010000299.1 GCA_963205465.1 Pseudomonadota bacterium
GGTCCGTCCGTTGCGGATCGCCGGCCCGTCCTTGCTGATCGGCGACTTCATCAGGATCGCCGTCTCGGTGCCGAGATAGAGCCGCTCATAGCTTCGGGACGAGGCGTCGCCCTGGATGTGAACCCTGCGCGCATTGGTGAAGCCCGCGGATTCCAGCACGGTATGTTCGGCGCGGATCCTTGCCAGCCGCTCGCTCCAGCTTCCGAATCCGGTGAGGGCGATCCGCCGGTGCGTGGGGCCGAGATCGGGTGCAAGCGAAAGATGAACCTCGAGCCGTTCGGCCTGCAAGAGCGGCCCCGCGCGTTCGGGCCATTCCACGAGCACGGCGGCGTCGATCGATGCTTCGACCCAACCCAGCTCGGCAAGTTCGGCGAGCGTATTCACGCGATAGAGGTCCGCATGCACGACCGGGAAACGCGGCAGTTCGTAAAGCTGCATCAGCGTGAAGGTCGGGCTCGGCACTTCGAGTTCGTCGTCGCCCGCGAGCGTGCGGATGACGGCCCGGGCGAGCGCGGATTTGCCGGCACCGAGTTCGCCCCCGATCGCAACGACATCGCCCGCGCGGATCGCAAAAGCGATATCGCGCGCCAGATCGCGGGTTGCGGCTTCGCTCGAAAGTACGGTTTCCCAGGTTTTGTGCGGCGCGCTCATGCTGGGCTGGCTGGGCTGTTTTTTGTGTCCGGAGGCACTAACGGAAATACGCAGGTGATCACAGTACCGCGGTTTGGCTCGGAGTCGATCACCACGTCGCCGCCCTGCAATTTCATGGCCGAGCGGACCAGCGACAGGCCGAGACCGGCGGCGCGATGGGTCGAGTCGATCGGGAGGGTTTCCAGGTTCTGGAACAGGCGGTCCTGCACGTCCCGTGGGATGCCGGGGCCCCGGTCGGAGACGTGAAACAGGATCGCCTGCTGGCGCCGCTCGACTGAAAGGCCAATGGTTTCGCCGCGCGGCGAATGGGCGGCAGCGTTGGCGACGAGATTCTGCAGCACCTGCCGCACCCGGGTTTCGTCCGCGGAAAAGGAGCCGATTCCGGCAGCGACATCGATGACGAGCGAAAGCTGCTTTTCGGCAAGCCGCGCTTTTGCCTCGTCGGCGACGAAATCCAGAAGCTTGCGGACCTCGACCTGTGCGGCCGGAATGTTCTTGCCGCCTGCGTCGAGGATCGCGAGCTGCAGGCCGTCGATGATCGAGAGGAGCTCGGCGCTTGAAGCGGAGATATGTCCGAGATATTCGCGCTGCTTTTCGCTCAAGGGGCCGGCTTCGGAGGTGTCGAGGAATTGCGCATAGCCGGAGATGTTGTTCAGCGGCGAGCGCAGGTCGTGCGAGATATAGCGGATCACGGTATCGCGGATTGCGTCGGACGCGATCAGCGCCGCATTGCGCTCGCGCAGGATTCGCTCCGCGCGCACCGTATCGCTGACATTGCGGAAGGTGACGAGATTGCCGCCGTCGGGCAGCGGCACCACCGTGCAGTCGAAGACCTGCGCATTGGCGAGTTCGAGCCGCTTGCCGATGATATGCCGCTCGCTCACGGTAGTGACGGCGCGCTCGATGTCGCTCCAGACGTCGTTGCTGCCGGGCTCGATCTGCCGGCACAAGCGCCGCACCGCATCGACCGCAGGCTTGTCGGCAAGGTCGGCGTCGGTGAATTTCCACAAGGTCTGGAATGCACGGTTATGCAGTTGCAGCCGGCCATCGACGCCGAACACCGCGACCGCCTCAACGAGCGCATCGAGGGTTTCGCTCTGCGTCGTCTCCAGCGAAGAAAACCGGCTCGCTAGCGCATAGCCTTCCGAGACGTCGTCGAACAGATAGGTCACGCCGCCTTGCGCGTTCGGGCTGATCGCGAGCCGCAGCGAGCGGCCGTCGGGCAAATGCCAGAGCATGTGCTTGGGATCGACGGAGGCATAAGCGTCGTGGAGTTGCGCCTTGAAGCCGCGGAAGTCGCTGGTTTCGGGGACGCAGCGTTGCGCGCGCAGCCGGTCGAGCACCATGGAGTCGTCCGGCTGTCCTTCGAGAAAGGCGGCGTCCAGCTTGAACAGCGACAGATAGGCCGCGTTGTAGAAGGTCAGGCGCCGGTCTGCTCCGAATATCGCGACGGCCGTCGGCATCTGGTCGAGCGTGCGGCGATGCGCTTCATTGATGCGCGAAATTTCGCTCTGCGCGATTTCGGTTTCGGTGACATCGAGCGCAATGCCGGCAGCGCCCCGCTTGGCGGCGGCTTCGAACACTTCGAGCGTGCGGCGTTTGCCCGCGACGATCGCAGGCACGCGGCGATGGAAGGTGCCGTCCTCGTTGCGCGCGCGCGAAACTTCCGCGCGCACCGGCTGATCGAGCAGTTCGAGATTGCGCGCGGTGACTTCGTCGGGATCGGAGACTTCCACCGCGGCCGCATAGGCGCGGTTGGCGAAAACGAGTTTGCCTTCCGCGTTTCTGATCCACACCGGTGCAGGCATCAATTCCAGAAGATTGCGCACGAGCTCGATTTCGTCTTCGAGCTGCTTGTGCATGGTGACGACGGCGGCATGGTCGCGCTTCGCGCCCGTCACGTCGCGCAGTCGCAGGACCGCGACGCCGCCGACCGGTCTGCCTTCAGCCTCGATATGTCGCCCGCGCGGCGTCAGGATGGAAAAGCCGAATGCCTGACCGCGCTTGCGCAGCGCCTCGACGGCGTTTTCCAGCATCGCCGCGGGCTCCGCGCCGAGCCAGGCGCCGAAGGCGAGGATTCTGCGCGAAGATTCGAGTCCGCTGATCGGCGCCACCTCGCCGAGTACGACCGGCTCGCTGGTCAAATTGCGCCAGATCACGACGACCTGCGGCTCCGAAAG